>JAJBAY010000036.1 GCA_020532515.1 Candidatus Cloacimonadota bacterium
TCGTTTCCAGTGAAAGTTTATTAGTTACGAGCTACAAGTTACAAGTTATTAGTTACGAGTTACCAGTGCTGGATTGGATACGTCTCGTGTCCAGTGAAAGTTTATTAGTTACGAGCTACAAGTTACAAGTTACCAGTTACAAGTTACAAGTTACCAGTTACGAGTTACCAGTTACCAGTGCTGGATTGGATACGTCTCGTGTCCAGTGAAAGTTATTAGTTACGAGCTACAAGTTACAAGTTATCAGTTACGAGTTACCAGTTACCAGTGCTGGATTGGATACGTCTCGTGTCCAGTGAAAGTTTATTAGTTACGAGCTATAAGTTACAAGTTATCAGTTACGAGCTACAAGTTTCAGCGAGGTTTAGGCCTCGTTTTTTTTGTGCAAAAATCAGGGGCGATTTTTTTTGACTATCAGGAGAGGTCTAATATCATATCATTAAAACCATTACGATAGTGATAGCTTGAAATGGTAGCGGAATGCCTGACAAAGAGCTTGACACAGTATGCCTGCTTTTGTTTTTATCAATTCATTATTAATTAAAAGAAAGGCAGAAATGAAGAAATACAGTTTGACACTTGGGTTCATGTTCCCCAGCTGTCATAGATTGATGCTTAGGATCATGCCCAATAGCTTGATATTTAAGCTCTTGTCCCCATTTTATGAGAGTCTGGTGCCAGGACTCCGACCCTCTTTTGTTTGGGCACTTGCCCCGATACCCTATCTCCCCGTTAGCAGGAGAGCTCGATGAAGCGAGATAAATCGCCAGATAAAAAATTCAAAGTTAAAGGCACCGAAGCCCTGAACATGGTCTTGCGCTATATTCGGCAGAAGATTTCAGAGCAGATCATGGCTGTGGCCACCATTATCATTTATTTATTGCTGTTTCAAACCATAATACTAGGCATACCCGTCTTTGATGCCGCGATTCTGGCCTTGGGGATGGGCTTGGTGATCGTGGGTTTGGCCTTCTTCCTGGAGGGTCTCTTGATTGGGATCATGCCTATGAGCGAGGAGATCGGCATCAAGCTTCCCCAGAAAGCTGGGCTGGCCACCATTCTCATAATTGGTTTTATCCTGGGGGTGGGCGCCACCTTTGCCGAGCCGGCGATCGGTGTACTGAAAGCCGCAGGGAGAAGTGTTTTGGCCTGGGAAGCACCGCTGCTTTTCCTGTTTTTAAATAAATATTCATCCTCCCTGGTAAACGCAGTGGGCATTGGTGTAGGCATAGCATTGATACTTAGCATGTTACGCTTCCTGAAAGGTTGGTCTCTGAAGCCCTATATCTATATCTTGGTGAGCTTGCTTTTGGGGCTTTCTTTATATAGTTATCTGGATCCCAATCTCCGCTTTGTCTTGGGTTTGGCTTGGGATTGTGGAGGTGTAACCACGGGTCCGGTCACGGTTCCTTTGGTTTTGGCTCTGGGCATCGGCATCAGCCATGTGGCCCATAAGGGTGGGAGCAATGCCGAAGGAGGCTTTGGCGTGGTTACTCTGGCCTCGCTGGTGCCTATTATCACGGTGATCCTTTTGGGCATCTTTTTCTCTTTCAGCGTACCTCAGCCCATGGAGGATACGGAGTTTTTTGATCCCAGCAATGCCAAGACCCAGTTTCTCTTTGAAAGCTCGGACAAGATGAAGGACTATGCCATCAGCAATGCCAGCTATGAAGCTCAGCTCACGCTTTTTGATTCAGATGAGCAAGCCTTGATGACTTACATTGGTGAGTTGGGCAAAGATGAAGTCCGGATCAGGGAAATATTTGGAGATTATAAAGCTTTTCAAGCTTGGCTGATAAACAATGGCTCCCCAGAGCTGAAGCAGCAATACGTTCATCTTCTTGATAGCGCAGCATTTGCGGTGGAACATCCTAGTGGTGCGCTGAACCAGCTGAATTTTGCTGAGCTTGTGCGTCGAAATATCATGAATTCCCTGCGCGCGATCGTGCCGCTTTCGGCGTTTTTACTTTTTGTTCTGTACTTTGTCTTAAGATCACGACTCCATAGAGCAGATGAAGTATTTCTGGGGCTGGCCTTTGCCCTAATCGGTCTAGCCATCTTTGGCGGAGGAATCGAGCTGGGACTCTCCAAGCTGGGAGATCAGGTGGGCAGCAATCTACCAAGCTCCTTTTCTGCCATGGAAATGCCGGCCAATCAGCAAATCATCCGGAATTTTGATGAAGATATGATAAACACTGCCATCAGGCAAGATGGATCCAGCGATCGCTTCTTTTTCCTGCATAAGGGCAAACATATCGAGCAGGTGCCTTTTGATGAGTGGAATTACGATGCTGAGCAAAGAATTTACCGCTATGTGCCGGTGCGAGGTCCTCTGGTGGGTAAACGTGAATACAGTTTCGCCGGCATCTTGCTGGTGCTCATCTTTGCCTTCATAATGGGCTATAGTGCCACTCTTGCGGAGCCGGCTTTGAATGCTCTGGGCATCACTGTGGAGGATGTCACGGTGGGTGCCTTTAAAAAGAGCACCCTGATCCAAGCGGTAGCCGTCGGGGTGGGCACTGGGATCCTCTTGGGCATGGCCAAAATCATCTGGGATTTGCCGCTATTTTGGATCTTAGCGCCGCTTTATGCGCTGCTTTTGATCATCACCAAGCTTTCCACGGAGGAATTTGTGAATATCGGCTGGGATAGTGCTGGCGTAACCACCGGACCCATCACCGTGCCTCTGGTGCTCTCCATGGGCCTGGGCATAGGAACTCAAGTGGGTGTGGTGGAAGGATTTGGCGTCCTTTCCCTGGCCTCTGTGTGCCCCATCCTTTCGGTATTGAGCATGGGGATGTATGTGAATCATAAACGCAGAGCAGTGCTCAAAGAACTAGAACAAGATGAAGCCGAGATGATGGCAGAGGAGCTTGCCCTATGAAGCTCATAAAGATTAACATCATCCTGAACAAAGAGCTTTCCCCAGCTTTGGTGGACGATCTTCATGCTTTAGGTGTGAAGCAGTTTTATGTGCAAGTGGCCCGCACCTCGATCTTAGAAAAGACCAATGGCATTTCGAATTTCTTCAATCGCTCCAGCCTCAGCACCTATCCGGTGGAGATCATCAGTCTCTTTGTGGATGAAAAACATGAAGACAGCCTGATGAGCTATCTGACCCGCAAATATGATCTGAAAACTCCGGGCAAAGGAAGCATCTATAGCCAGGAGATCACAATCACCCATGCCCACCCCGACTACATCACAGAGCAGGACATCAATCTAAAAATAGGGCAAGGGGAGAATTTCTTTCACCAGCTTATGGGCATAGTCTGCATTGTGCAGAGGGGAGAAGGCGATAAGATCAATAAGATAGCTTTGAATTATGGCGCCAGTGTACCTGCCACCACTTATGGAGAAGGCTCTGGTGTAAGGGATAAACTGGGGCTACTGCGCATCACCATCCCGCCCGAAAAAGAGCTGACCAACCTTACTATCAGCAAACACGATGCCGAGGCCATGATGGAAATGTATATCACGCAAGGCAAGTTGGATGAACCCGGACGCGGCTTTGCCTATTTGTATCCCATCAAACAGGGGCTGGTAAATACCAAAATATCCCGCAACAACTCCAGCCAGGCTGCCAGCGTCGAACAGATGATCTCTGCCATCGACAGCATCAAGGGTGGGATGGAATGGAGAAAGTCCCGCCTGGAGCATGATTCTAACAAAAGAAGAGAGTTTCTCACCGAGCTCACCGAAATGGATCTGATCTGCGAAGAAGGCCGTGGCGCAGCGCTTACGGAGGCAGCGATGAGCAGTGGCGCTCCTGGAGCTACCATCTGCAAGATCCGCTCTGTCAAGTTAGGACAAGATTTGGAAATGATCCGCTTCATCCGGGAGATCTGCAAGATGATCGTCCCTACTGACAAGGTAGAAGGCATCACAAACGCTCTAAAGAAAACTGGTTGTTTCGAAGGTGAAGACAAGGCCATGCTCTGTACGGTACCGGTTCAAAAGGCGTTTACATATAGGGCAAAAGTGATCAAGGGCTAACTCGGGGAAATGTAGAATTTATGATGTATAATGTAGAATTATAAACTAATTTAGAATTTATGATGTAGAATGTAGAATTACTGGGCTAATTTAGAACTTGCGTGCTGGATTCGATGCGCCTCACGTCTTATGAGACTGGTGTTAATTTAGGTTTTAGTATGTAGGATGTAGAATTAATCCCCACAATGCCTTAATTCGTGCAAATTAGTGCAAATTGGTGGACAGCAGTCTCAACCTTCTAAGCCCTCTCAACCCCCTAAACCTGTGAAGAAAACCTTTATTCTGAGAATAAAAATAAATTTGCTTGTCAAAAATCAGGATAGGCAGAATCTTGTTTTTTAGCTTAAAAGCGTTATACATATATTAAACGATTATGTGAAGGAGTGCAAAATGGAAGATAGTAATAGCAGGATTCCCAGGACTTTGCCGGTACTGCATCTGAGTAGTGTGGTGATGTTCCCTTATCTCTTGATGCCACTGGTGGTTACGGATGAGGAATCCAAGCTGGTAGTCGATCATGCGCTTTCAAATGATAAATTAATGGCCTTTTTCCTGAATTCCGGGAAAGAAGGTGGAAGCGATCAATTGAAGAAGATTGGCACCGCGGTGACCATTCTCAGGATGTTGCGCAATCAAGATGGCAGCATTTCTCTGCTTTTGCAGGGGACTTCGCGCATCCGCATGCAAAAGATCAGCCAGAAAGAGCCCTTTATGATGGTGGACGTTCAGGTGATCCCCGAGCCGCAGACTGAAGATACGGAGATTCAGGCCTATCGCACCATCGCGCTGGAGCTTTTGGACAAAATATCCCAGGAGAGCTCGCTGCTGAACAGAGAAATGATCTCCGGGCTTTCCAATATCAAACAATCCGGCCGCGTGGCAGATATCATCGCCGGTAATATAGACTTACAGATAGAGGACCGCCAGAAGATTCTGGAATTGATCGATCTGAGTCAACGCTACAAATTTTTGAACAATAGCCTGGCCGAGCTCATCCGCCAGATGCGTCTGGAAAATCACATACGCAGCAATATCCAGCTGGAAATGAATGAAGACCAGAGGCGCTATTACCTGCGTGAACAGATGGATGCCATCCGTCGCGAATTGGGCGAAACCGATGAGGTGAGCAAGGAGATTTTCCAGTGGCAACAGCGCATTGAAAAGAACGATCTACCGGATTATGTGAAAGATGTGGCCGAAGAAGAGCTTGCGCGCCTTGCGGTGATGCAGCCGGCTTCCAGCGAATATGGCGTGATCCGCAATTATCTGGATTGGATAGTGAATCTACCCTGGAAAAAGCACAGTAGAGACAGGCTGGATTTGAAGAAGATCGAACGCATCCTGGAACAAGATCACTATGGTCTGGAAAAGCCTAAAGAGCGCATCCTGGAATTTATTGCAGTGAAAAAGCTCAAGGGTCAATTGGGAGGGCCGATACTCTGCTTTGTGGGCCCGCCTGGAACGGGTAAGACCTCGATTGGTCGCTCTGTAGCCAAAGCCTTGAACCGTAAGTTTATTCGTATGTCCTTGGGTGGTATTCACGACGAGGCAGAAATTCGCGGACACAGGCGCACCTATATAGGGGCTATGCCTGGCAAGATCATCACAGAGATCAAGCGTCAAGGTACGGCAAACCCGGTCTTTATGCTGGATGAAATCGATAAACTGGGTCGGGATTTCAGGGGAGATCCGGCTTCTGCACTCTTGGAAGTGCTGGACCCCGAACAGAATAACAGCTTTGTGGATAACTATATCAATCTGCCTTTTGATCTCTCGGAAGTGATGTTTATCACCACGGCAAATTCGCTGGATACCATTCCGCCTCCACTGCGCGACAGGATGGAGATCATCGAATTTACCAGCTATCTGGAGTATGACAAGATTGCGATCGCCAGAAAATACCTCATTCCCAAGGAAAAGGAAATTAACGGCCTCAAAGACCATGCCGTAACTATACTGAAAAGTGCGCTGCAAGAGCTGATCCATCACTATGTGCGCGAAGCCGGAGTGAGAAATCTGGAGCGTCGCATCGGCTCCATCTTCCGCAAGATCGCCAGGGAAGTGGCCTCTGGTGCCGAAGGTCCCTGGAAAATAAAGGACAAGGACATCCAGAAGTATCTCGGCCCCAGAAAGATAACCCATGAATTGGCAAATCGCAAACCCGAGATCGGAGTGGCCACAGGACTGGCCTGGACCAGCTATGGCGGCGAGATTCTCTTTTGTGAGACCACCCGCATGCCGGGCAAGGGAAATGTGATCCTCACCGGGCTTCTGGGTGATGTGATGAAGGAATCTGCCCGCATTGCCCTGAGTTATCTGAAGTCCCATCATGAGCAGTACAAGATCAATCCCAAGGATTTCAGCACTCACGATATCCATGTGCATTTTCCTGCCGGTGCGGTTCCCAAAGATGGACCTTCCGCTGGCATTACTCTTACCACAGCTTTGGCTTCGCTTTTTATGCAGGCCAGGGTAAAGCATGATATTGCTATGACTGGTGAGGTGACTCTGCAAGGCAAGGTCCTGGCTATCGGTGGACTGAAAGAAAAGATGCTGGCCGCTCGCCGCGCCGGGATCAAGAAGTTGATCATCCCAGAGGAAAACCGGGAAACCCTTGCTGATTTCCCTGAGGAAATCCTGGCCGGTATGGACATTAGCTTTGTAACCGAGGTCTCAGAAGTACTGGCCAAGGTGATCATGCCCAAGGCTAAGAAGTAACCGGCTGTATGGAACGTTACCCCAATATCAACATCCTCCTGAATCTGCCGCAGCGCTATCTGCCCAAGGCGGAATTTGTGCTGCGCACCTACTGCTATATTTTGAGGCTGAATCCGACCTTTATCTACGACACCCATTTTGAAGCGGCGCATCTGTACTATGGCCCGCTTCCGGATCGCGAGTATCCCATTCGGGTGCCTTTTGATCCCGATACAGCGGATTTCTTTGAAAGACAGGAGCTTTATCCTCTGGAAGAGGTTAATTTCTGCAAATTTCGGGGAAATCATGTTCCCTTTCTCTTTTCCAAAGGAGGATCGATCTTCTCGTTGACTGCGGATTCCTGTGTCTTCCGTAAAGACATCATTGCCAGTGGGTTTTACTTTCTCACTTGCTGGCATGAATATGTCTTTAGTGAGAAGGGTTTACCCCGGGGACGGGTGGATTTCAAGGAAAGCCTGCAATACAGGTGGGATTTTACCGAGACTCCGGTGGTGGATATTTATTGTCAGATCTTGCGCTATACCATGCAGAAGGTGCTTCCGGAATTTGTGCGGGATATTAGCTGGCGAAATGAACACAAATTTGCCATCAGCTTGTCACATGACATTGACTATTGGGATTTTTGGGACTCCGAATCTTTGCAAAAGACCTTAAAGTACAATCTGGATAGCTTTTGGGAACGCCCGGTGAATGCGATCTACAAATATCTGGGACATACCCTTCATAAAAAGCTGTCTTACAACCATTTTAAACAGCTCTATAATATCTACCGTAAGGAGCAGGATCTGGGTGTAAAATCCACCTGGTTTGTGATGGCGGGTCAGGATTTTGAGGATCCCCGGCAGAATTACATTCAAAAATTGGGAGTCAAGGAAGAGATTATAGACCTACTGGGGCAGGAAGATGTGGGCCTGCACGGTTCGCCGGAATCTGCCTTTGATCTGGAGATACTGAAAGCGGAGCTGGCGCGCTTGAGAGCGCTGGGCTTTGCTGTGATGGGCTATAGAACCCACTATCTGCATTTTGATTATCAAAAAAGCTTTGGGCTTCTGGAAGAGGCGGGGATCAAATACGACAGCACCTTGGGCTATTGGGAAAGCATTGGCTTCAGAGCTGGTACCTCTTTCCCCTTTTACCCCTTTAATATCAAGGAAAACCGCCCCTTTAGGGTGCTGGAAATTCCTTTGATCGTAATGGATACCACCCTGCTTTCGGCAAAGGCGATGAATATGAACTATCTCAGTGCCAAAAGCACTCTGAGACGCCTCATCAAGGTGGCGGCCCACTTTCAATCCCATCTCACGCTGTTGTGGCACAATACTACTTTTGACCCCATAGATTATCCCTTGTGGGGAAGGCTGTATTGGAAGACTATCAGGCATGCTTTGAACGAAGGAGCCTGGGTTACTGCGCTGAATGAAATCTATGAAGAATGGGTAAACCTGAGCTATTAGGAGCAAAAATGAAATCTTTATTATGGAAAATCTGGTTCATCTTCTTTATGCTCTTGTGCCTGTTGGCCTTTGGGCCGCTGCTCATCTGCAAACTAATCCTCCCGAAAAAATCGTATCGCAAAATCGTGAACTACTGTACAAGATATTGGGGTAGAAGGTTGGTGCTAACTACTGGCAGCAAGGTGGACATACAGGGAGAAGAGAATCTGCCGGAAGGACTCAATCTCTGTTTTATAGCAAATCATCAGGGTATGTTTGATATTCCTCTGGTGTTGGGATTCGTTCCCAAACCCTCGGGATTTATTGCCAAACAAGAGCTGTTCAAGATACCAGTTTTATCCTGGTGGATGCGTGAGATTCCCTGTGTGTTTATCGATCGGGCTTCCGCACGCAAAGCGATGGAATCCTTTATCAAAACAGCCGAAGTGATCAAATCTGGCCACCCCATGGTGATCTTCCCCGAAGGCACCAGAAGTCAGAGTGATGAGATGGGCCCCTTTCATCTGGGTAGCTTTAAACTGCCGGCAATGGCTGGGGCGACTATCGTGCCTCTGGCGATCAAGAATAGCTGGAAAGTGTATGAGATAGATAAGCGCATCCATCCGGTCGATCTGAAATTGCGCATCCTGGAACCCATTACGGTGGATGATCCTTTGTACAAAGATAAACACGCACTCTCAGAAGTCCTGCATCAAAGAATCAGTACTGCTTTGAAGGGCATGTAGCTGAAGTGGACACTGCTTAAGTTCTGTCATTCATCATAGCTCTATGCGTAGTGGCGCTATCCGTAGCGCCAACATTTGCACACTCTTACCATTCACAAGATATAGCTTGCATCGCTCCCAACATCGGCTTATACTGTTCGTGAGTCCTAAGTTTAGTCTAAGGCTCATAAATGCTAAGTTATTAGCAAACAGTCCAAAAACTGGCCGACTGAGCCCTCGTTTGTCGATTTAGGTTGACAAAAGCCCTACTTACAATTGTTTGAACAACAAAACACTAAAATGGAGTCCCAAAATGCTAAGGCAAATACTATTATCCAAGCTTCACCGTGCGACGGTGAAGGAATGTGATCTAAATTACAACGGCAGCATAAAAATAGATGAAGCTCTGCTCGAAGCCAGCGGTATGCGTGAATTCGAGCGCGTGGATGTGTTTAACATCTCCAATGGTGCCCGCTTTAGCACCTACATTATCAAAGGCGAGAAAGGCAGCGGCATGGTCGGTATCAATGGTGCCGCCGCACGTTTGGCCCAGGTGGGTGATCTGGTAATCGTGGTAAATTATGGCATGCTTGATGAACAGGAACTATCCACACACCAGCCCCGCATCGTAGTTTTGGGCACAGATAATAAAATAGAATCCATTCTATAATGCAGATCCTGTGTTCGATCCCAGAAATGCAGGCGGTAAACTATCCCGCAGGCTCAAAAGTGGGCTTTGTTCCCACCATGGGCTATCTGCATGAGGGACACCTCAGTTTGGTAGATGCCGCCGTGAAGAGTTCTGATCTGGTGGTGGTCTCCATCTTTGTGAATCCAGCCCAATTTGCCCCCTCGGAAGACCTGGATAGTTACCCCCGCGATTTTGATCGTGATCTGGCCTTGCTCGAAAAGAGAAAGGTAGATTATGTCTTTTTCCCCACCGCAGACGAAATGTATCCCCCCGGTTATAAGACTTGGGTAGAGGTGGAAGGTATCTCTCACATCCTGTGTGGAAATACCCGCCCAGAGCATTTCAAGGGCGTGAGCACAGTAGTGCTAAAACTGCTCAACATCGTTAGGCCGCAGTCCATGTATATGGGGGAGAAGGATTTTCAGCAATTGACCGTTCTGCAGAGGATGACACAGGATCTGAACTTGGGCGTAGATATCATCGGCTGTCCCATCATCCGGGAAGAGGACGGCTTGGCCAAAAGCAGCCGCAATCTCTATTTGAAAGGTAAAGAGCGCGAGCAGGCGACCTGTCTGTACAAGGCTTTAACGAATTCCCAAAAGCTGGTGGCAGCAGGCGAACTCGCAGCGGAAAAGATCATCGCTGCCGCAGAGCAGCTTATCCTGGATAGCCTGGTGAAAGTGGATTATATTAAGATTGTGGACGGTCGGGATTTGTCCGAAGTCCAAGATATAGATGAACATAGCCGCATGCTGATTGCAGCTTGGGTGGGCAAGCCTCGTTTGATAGACAACATGTCACTCAAAGCTTGACAGATCATAGGGCTACAAAAAACTGACCTCTCATATTTAAACAGATAAAGTGAAATTAGTAGCGAAAGTGGCGGAACTGGCAGACGCGCTGGACTTAGGATCCAGTAGGTTCACTCCTGTAGGGGTTCGAGTCCCCTCTTTCGCACCAAGTTCTTGGATTTTTACCATTAAGGAGATATAAAAAGTGCAGGTAGAATTTAATACCATCAATGCAGTAAGCAAAGAGATCATACTTACCATAGCCTCGGAAGAGGTAGGAAAAGCTTGGGATAAATATCTCAGCAAAGCAGCCCGTAACCTCGAAGTTCCCGGCTTTAGAAAAGGCAAAGCACCGCTGAGCCTCGCCGAAAGAATGTATGGCGATAGCCTTCAGGAACGTTTTGTGCAAGAAAGGGTAAGCGACTATTTTGAAGAAGCGGTGGAAGAACATGATATCGGATACTTGCTTTTCCCTGATATCAAGGACGTTAATTGGGAAAAAGGCACCGACATGGTCATCAAGATCGAGATCGAACACGAACCAGATTTAGACATCACGCAGCTCGATAATCTCGATGTGCCGCATTACCCCATCACTCTGGACAGCGAGATCGACAAATATCTCGAAGAGCTGAAGCAACAAAGTGGCCGGGTAATAGATGTGGAAAAAGCCGAGCCCATGGATTTTGTGGAAGTGGAGCTTACCGTGAGTCTCCCCGATGAACAGATGGTCAAAAATGCCAACTTCTTCGCGGGCACAGAGCCGGAGCGCAGAGCTCTACCGGAATTGGTGGGCAAAGGCATCGGTGATACCCTCGAAACCGAGCTGGAAGGTACCAATATCAAGCTCGTCTGCCAAGACTCCAAAGTGAATCTGGAAAATGACAAGAGATATCAGGTTAAGCTCATGGTCAATTCCATCAGCCGCATGCAGTTCCCTGATTTTGACGATGAATTTGCCAAAGATATGGAATTTGATAATATGGAAGCTATGCGGGCAAAGATTGGCGACGATATGCGCCTGGCAAATGAACACAAGAATATCGATGCCGATAACTATTCTATAGTCGGCAAACTCTTTATGGACAATCAATTTGAGCTTCCAATGAAGACCATAGAATATCTGGCTCATGAAGAAGCTCAGAAATATGGCGATAGCCAGCAGCTTCCCTACATAGAGTATCAGCTCCGCATGAAGATCTCACAGGAATTGGTTGAAATGTATATTTTGAACAATTTGCGCAGCAAGATCGAGCTCACCGTCACAGACGATATGATCGAAGAATACATCAGGCATGTGGCCATCCTGGAAGATCATACCGTAGAGGCCTACAAAGAAAAGTACAAAGAAGAGGTCGCCAGTGAAGACTTTAAGCTGGGCGTGCAAAACTACTTCATCCTACGCAAACTTGCCGAAACTGCGAATTTCTTTATCCCAGAGCCCGAAACAGAAGCGACAGAGATTCCCGAAGCCGAGACTCAGCCTGTGGAAGAAGAAGAGACTGAGCCTGCCGAAATAGTGCAGGAAAAAGCCAACCCCGAAGTATAAACCTTAAGGGAGACATTATGAATTATATACCAATGGTAATCGAACAAGTGGGACGCGGAGAGCGTGCCTACGACATATACAGCCGTCTGCTCAAGGATCGCATCATTTTTGTGGGTGGTCCTATCGACGACAATCTGGCCAATACAGTGGTAGCCCAACTCTTGCACCTGGAAGGCGAAGACGCTGCGAAAGACATCTATATGTACATCAATAGTCCCGGCGGCAGCATCAGCTCCGGCCTGGCTATCTATGACACCATGCAGTACATCAAGCCTGCTGTCTCCACCATCTGCATCGGCATGGCCGCCTCTATGGGCGCCGTCCTGCTGGCAGCCGGAGCCCATGGCAAACGCACTGCCCTGCCCAATAGCCGCATCATGATTCACCAGCCCTGGGGTGGCACCCAAGGCCGTGCTGCCGATATCGAGATCCAAGCCAAAGAAATCCTCTATCTGAGAGGCAAGATGAACGATATCCTGCACCGTCATACTGGCAGAACTATCGAGCAAATCGAAATCGATACAGACCGGGATTACTTCCTGAGCGCCAAAGAAGCCAAGACTTACGGCCTCATCGATGAAGTGATCGAAAAGAGAGAACAGGAGAAATAGTTTGGAAAAGAACAAGAATCTGAGCTGTTCCTTTTGTGGACGCAGCGAAGCTGAAGTAAAGAACCTCATCCGCGGCATCGCCGGCAACATCTGTGAAGACTGCATTCACATGTGTTACACCATCGTAGATGTAAATGACGTGCCGCAGGATATGCAGGATTTTGAAACTCCGATACCCAGCCAGATCAAGAGCTATTTGGACGAATACGTGATCGGTCAAGAACTGGCTAAGCAGATTATCTCAGTTGCGGTGTACAACCATTACAAACGCATCTTCTGGCAGAAAGCGGACGACGGCGTGGAGCTGGAAAAAAGCAATATCATGATGATAGGCCCCACCGGCAGCGGTAAGACTTTGATAGCTCAGACCCTGGCGCGCTTTTTGCAGGTGCCCTTTGCCATCAGCGATGCCACCACCCTCACCGAAGCTGGATATGTGGGCGAAGACGTGGAAAACATCCTCGTGCGCCTCTTGCAAAGTGCGGATTACGATGTGGCCAAAGCCGAACGCGGGATCGTGTACATCGATGAGATCGACAAGATTTCGCGCAAGAGCGAAACTCCCTCCATCACGCGCGACGTATCCGGTGAAGGCGTGCAGCAAGCCCTGCTCAAGATTCTGGAAGGAACCAAAGTAAACGTGCCCCCCAAAGGCGGGCGCAAACACCCCCAACAGGAATTTATCGAGCTGGATACCACAAACATCCTCTTTATCGCTGGCGGTGCTTTCTTTGGACTGGAAAAGATCATCAAAGAACGCATCGATAAGAAAGCGATCGGTTTTGACGTGCAATTGGGAACCAAAACTGAGGATACCAATATCTTTGACAATACCATTCCCCATGACTTGCTGAAATACGGTCTGATCCCTGAGCTGATTGGCCGCATGCCGGTCATCTGCACCCTGCATGAACTCAGCGAAAGCGCCTTGGTGGATATCCTCACCGTGCCCAAAAACGCCATCGTAAAGCAGTATCAGAAGCTTTTTGATATGGAAGGCGTTAAGCTCAGTTTTGATGAGGAAGCCCTGAAAGAGATTGCCCGCATCGGCATTTCCCAAAAGACGGGAGCTCGTGGCTTGCGCTCGATCATGGAGAAGTTTATGTTGAAAATCATGTATGATATTCCGGATTTGAAGACCGTGAAGAGCTGCAAGATCACTCCCCAAGTGGTCAAGGGCGAAGACGATGCCATCATGACCCATGTGAAACCAGTGAAAAGCAAAGCCGTGGGTGAAAAGTAAAAGGGATAGACGATGAGAACTCTCTTAATAGTTATGCTGGCGCTGATGATGCTCGTCATTAGCGCCTGTTTCTCAGATCAGGAGCTCGTCGTCAGGAATAACAGCGCCGCAGATGCCTGGGTGCGCCTAAATAATGGCTCGGAGCGTTATATCCAGCCTCAGAGCACCACCAGCTACAGCATTTCTTCACCTCAGACGGCGAATCTTCAGTATCATGGCCGTCACATCCTGCCAGGCAATATTTTGGTGGATATGGAAGTCACAGGCAGCCAGTATCTGAGCCTTGAGCCCAATTGTGGAGCCTTGAAGTTGTATAATGCTTCGGATAAACAAATCACAAGTTTGAAAGTTGCCCAAGCCGGCAATAATAACTGGTCACAAAACCTTTTGAAGCGTTCGCTTTACCCCCAAGAATATGAATTCTTCAGCCTCAGTGCAGGCTATTATGATCTCAAAATCCAAGACCGGCAAAACAATTACTTTTATATCACTGCGCAGCAGATCAGCATAGATTTCACTACAAACCATATATTCAGCGGACTTTAGACTGGTTCAGTGTCTTGCATATTTTGGACTCTGCATACGTAGATCAAGCGTGCCAAGCGCAGCTCGTTGTAGCTGTATTTTTCCTGAAGCAGGTCCCGCACCGGCCTTAGGATCTCCAGACCTACCTGCCTGAAAGCAGCATAGATTTCCTGTAAAGCGGCTGGGTCTATGGGGTAGAAGTTTTTCATCTGCTCATAGTCCAAAGTCCCATCATGCTCCAGATAGATCATCAAATGATCCACAATGGTGCCCAGTTTCACTCCAAAATGCAGCATCGCCTCTTGGGCATTGTGTCCTGCTTTTACATATTCTGCCACGAGAAAGCTCTTGCTTGGAGACTTCTTTTGGGGCACAGGTCTTGCCATTTGCACGGGTTGCTGAGGCTCTATGCCGTATTTCTCGCAATAATCTGCGATCACCTTTACAAAGGCCTCGCCGTATTGGCTCAGCTTGTGGTCACCTACACCAGGGATAGTTCTAAAGCTTTGTAGATCAGAAGGATAAGCTTTTGCCATTTCTCGCAGGGACATATCCGAAAACACTACATAAGGCGGGAGTCCGCGTTCGTCTGCGAGCGTACGCCGCAGGTTCTTTAGTTCATCAAAGAGCAGTCCGCTACCTTGAGTTTCATCACTTTCCACTAGTTGTGAGATCAGGGATTGGCTCATGGCAAAGCTCTCTTCTCCCTTCATGATCGCCCAGCTTTTGGGAGTCAATTTCAGCTTGTAATAAGAGGCTTGCACCAGGCCACCTTGCTGCTTGAGGGCAGAAAACAGGGCAAACCAATCTTTGCTGGAGCTGTCTTTCCCAATGCCATATACGCTGAGCTTGTCGTAACCTGCCTTTAGGATGGCTTTGGCCTTCGAGCCGCGCAAGATCTTGATGATCTCCTCCGCTGTGGCATTCTCTTGAGCGCGGAAGATGGCTGAAAGAAACATCTTTGCCGGCTCGGTCGCGTCGATTTTTCCCGGCTTATCGCTGAGACAGATGTCACACATATCGCAATTGTCTTGTTCATACTGCTCCCCAAACCACTTTAGGATTTGGGCTCTGCGGCAGTGGTTGGATTCTCCGTAGCGCACCATGGCATCCAGATGCGTCTGAGTAATATAGTTTTGCTGAGGATTGGGACTATCAAAGATAATCTTTTTCAAAGAGAAGAAATCCGCAATGCTGTAAAAGAGCAGACAGGTGGAAGGCAGGCCATCCCTTCCGGCGCGGCCAATTTCCTGATAATAGGTTTCCAGGCTCTTGGGCAGATCCATGTGGATTACAAAGCGCACGTTTGACTTGTTGATGCCCATGCCAAAAGCGATGGTGGCGACCACGATCTGCACCTTATCGCGGATAAAAGCTTCTTGATTCGCATGGCGTTCATCGTCACTGAGGCCGGCATGATAGGGCAGGGCCGAAAATCCGTCTGTGATCAGTTTGTCGCTGATGGTATCCACCCGCTTGCGCGTCATGCAATACACGATCCCGCTTTCATCCGGATGCAGGCTCAGAAAGCGGATCAGGCGATTGTATGAATCCTGTTTCGGCTCCACAATGAGTAAGAGATTGGGCCGGTCAAAGCTTTCGAGCACCATGTTTTCTTCCGGTATTGCCAGCAGCTTGCAGATATCCTTTTGCACTCTGGGGATGGCGGTGGCGGTAAGGGCGAAATAGGTGGCGTCTGGAAAGTGTTCTCTGAGCTCTGAGAGCTGCAAATATTCCGGGCGGAAGTTATGTCCCCACATGGAGATGCAATGCGCTTCATCGATGGCGATCAGAGGGATTTTGACAGCCTTCAGATTGGACAAAAACCAATCTTTGAGCAGGGTTTCAGGAGCCACATAGAGCAGCTTCACCTCTCCGCTGACCATCGCAGCCAGGGTTTCTTGCTGCTCCGCCTGCGTCATCATACTATTATACATCCTAGCCTCAATGCCCAAATCTCGCACCTGCATCACCTGATCTTTCATCAGTGAGATCATGGGGGAGACCACGAGGCAAAGCCCTTCCAGCATCAAAGCCGGAAGCTGAAAACACAATGATTTCCCCGAGCCCGTGGGCATCACCGCCAAGGTGGATTCGCCTTTCAGGATTTTCCTGATTACCTTTTCCTGAGCTGGCAGGAAGCTCTCGTAACCAAATTTATCGCGTAAAACGCCTAAAAGTTCATCTTGAGAATAGTGCATAATACCTTATTCTTACTCCTTAAATACAGATTTTTTAGATAAAGCAAAATAGTCAAGCAATAATGTAGTGCAGGACGCTGTTACTGCGAAAGAACGAAAGCATCAATCCCGAATTGTTTTATCAGCAGCGGCTCCTCAGGAACAACGTCCTGCGCTGTTGTGTGAACTCTCTTCCCTGTTTGTTGTGCTGGAGATGCCGTGGAGATAAGAGGATTTAATCCTGCCATCTCCACGGCATCTCCACGACATCTAACGGGCAAACGGCACTCCAGAACGGCATAGATTGTCCGGTATATCTCTAAAACACCAGCGCTTCGATTGTGACGGGTGAAGCAATACGGATATGGGAAAAGCCCAACGATCAGAGATTAAGAAATACGACACACACCATCATTTAGCAAAAGGCTCGGTTAATCCGGGCCTTTTTTGATGGTGCTTCAAAATTCTCTTTGTAAGGAGGTACCAACAGCGTAGTTTTTGGCAGCCTCTATCCAGAAATAATCATATAATCAGAAATCAATTGACAAAAACCTGGTGTCGCTTAGCTTATCCACAGATGCGAGGTTAGGTAAATTATGGATATTGTATTTACGATAGGTCACTCCAATCACGAGATCACAGATCTCGTCGCTTTGATCAAAAAGCACAAGGTGGACATGATTTTGGACGTGCGCAGCACCCCTTATTCGAAGCGCTATCCGCAATATAACCAAGAGGAATTCCGCTTGGTTTTGCAGTCTCATCAGATTGATTATCAAAGCTTTGGGCTCTGGTTTGGGGCGCGGCAGCCAGATCCTGAATACTATACTTCCGAGGGTTGGCTGCATTACAGCGCTTATGCAAAATCCGGCACTTTTGCCGATGGAGTCCATAGTCTTGATCAATGCCTCTTTCAGGGATATAGCCCGGCTTTACTCTGTAGTGAAAAGGACCCCTTTGATTGTCATCGGGCCATCATGGTAGCCCGAGATCTCAGTCAGAAAGGATACGATATCCGGCACATACTGGCCGATGGCAGCATTCTTTCTCAGGCGGAATTGGATCAACAAATACTTAATAAATACTTCCCAAACCGCGATGAAGGCAATATCTTCGATCTCATCGATGGCAGGCAGAGCGAGGAAGAGATGCTTCAAGAAGCCTATCTTGAGCGCAACAAAGCCATTGCCTGGCGGCGGGATGATTTGGAGGCACAATGAAACTATATACCATAGGTTTTACCCAAAAAACTGCCGAGGAATTCTTTGTTTTGCTAAAGAGTGCCAAAGTAAAAACCGTGTGGGATGTCCGGCTCAAAAACCACAGCCAATTGGCTGCTTTCAGCAAATACCCTGATATCATCTATTTTCTGGATCAACTTTTGGGCATTGGGTATGAGAACTATACTGAACTGGCTCCCTCAGAGGAGCTTATGCACTCTTGGCGACACCAGGAAATTGATTGGAAAACCTTTCAGAAGAATTTCAAGGAGCTGATGGCAGCCCGGAATGTGGAAAAGCTCATCAAAAAGGAGTGGCCTCAGGCCCCAAAGCCCATCTGTCTTTTGTGCTCGGAAGTAAAGGCAGAAAATTGCCACCGCGCCATGGTCGCCCAGATTATCAAAAAGCTCTATCCTGAAACCGAAATCATCAATCTATGACCAAAGAAATCATCCTCCTTGCCGTCTCCAAAAAGTATGGGAAATACTGTGTGGCAGGTGTGGATCGTTATAGCGGACAATGGTATCGGCTGATCAGTAGCGATACAGATGCCCACTATGCTTTGTCCGGCAAGCAGATTAGTTATGGCAATGGTGAGCTGGCTCAAAAGCTGGATATCGTGCGGGTAACGCTCTGGGACAAAGCTATCAGCTATTTCCAGACCGAGAATTATGTAATCGCCGGAGCTCCTCCCTGGGAAAAGCTTGGCGAGGCCACTATCGACAGCGTAAAAGAGATTCACCCGCCCAATCAAGCCGATTATATCTTTTACAATACCTGCAGAAGGCTGCCCAAAGAGCACTATATGAGTCTTTCGCCCAATGAGATAGAGTCTCTGATGCTGATCTGTCCTCAAAAGGGGATTGTGCAGATTCGGGATTCGGACAAGGGGCGCCGCATCGCTATAAAACTGAGCTATAAGACCCGCGAATATGAGCCACTGCCCGTTACGGATTTGGAATTTATTCAGCTTTGCGATACCCTGAAAGCCGGTGATTATGCCATGCGCAAACCCAGTCTGATGCTCCTGAGCGTGGGGGAATGCTATGAAAAGGATGACCATCACTACAAGCTGATCGCCGGGATCATGCAGAAGGGCCACTGACTATCCTGATTATTCATTAAAGCATCTAACTCAAGCTAATCCTTTTGGAGCTTTGATTTTAACTATACTTACCTATCCTAAGTAGCTGTAATATTTCTGGACACATCAGAGCCCCCAAAGAAAATGGACTTCTTAACTTTTAATAATATTCAGGAGTATAAAATGAATCGCGAAATCACCATGCCCCGTCGTGAAAAACTGCTTGCCTCGCTCAGCGAGAATGAAGCCGTCGTAATCTTCGCTGCCTCTGTAGGTAAACTGGAGAAATTTAAGCAAGAGAATAACTTTTTATATCTCACGGGTTTGAACATCCCCGATGCCATCTATTTTGGCATGAAAGGCGCCAAAGGCAATGTGGAACATCTCTTTATCCAACGCGGCATTCCCGAACGCGAAGTCTGGGAAGGCAAGATGATGGATTTGGGCACCGCGGCTGAAACCAGCGGCATCAGAGGCATGAAGTATCTGGACGAATTTGAAGGCGTCCTGAGCGGCTATTGTCCTGCCATCCAGACTATTCATGCCAATATCGGCAATCTGGAGCTCTCGCGTCCGCTCTCCTATCCCATGTTTCGCCTGCTGCCTGTGCGGGAGAGATTTCCCCACATTCACATCAAAGACATCTCTGAGCTTATCACCCCCCTGCGCAAGATCAAAAGCGATTGGGAAATACAGCAATTGCAACGCGCTATAGACGTTACTGGCAAAGGCATTATGGATATCTGGGAGACTGCCCGGGTAGGCATGTATGAATACGAGCTTGAGGCCATGCTGTTTTACCGCATCCAGAAAAGTGGACTCAAACACTGGGGATTTACCCCCATCATCGCCTCTGGTGGAAATGCCGCCACCCTGCATTATGACAAGAACGAATGCCAGATCGAGGCCGGCCAATTGGTACTCATGGATGTGGGTGCCGATTACATGAACTATTCTGCCGATATCACCCGCTGTTTCCCCATTAGCGGTACCTTCAGCGAGCGGCAAAAACAGGTCTATTCCGCTGTGCTCAAGACCAATAAAGAGATCACCAGCATGATCGCCCCCGGGGTGAAACTCATGGATTTGCACCTTAGAAGCAGAGAGATCATCGGTGAAGAGCTGGTGGCGATGGGACTTTTGGACAATGCCTTTGAAGTGAGCAAATACTATATGCACGGCCTGGGGCATTTCCTGGGCATGGATACGCACGATCTGGGCGGTCGGGACGCCGTTTTGGAGCCTGGTAATGTGATCACGGTGGAACCCGGAATCTACATCCCGGAAGAAAAGCTGGGTGTGCGCATCGAGGACGATGTCCTGGTTACCGAAGAAGGCTATTGCGTGCTGTCACAAAACATTCCCAAAGAGATCTCTGAAATCGAAGAAATCCTGAGTGCCAGGTCATGAAGGCGATCTATCCGGGGACCTTTGATCCCATCTCGTTGGGCCATCTGAACATCGTGGAAAAAGCTGCCAAGATCTTTGATGAAGTGATCTTGGGAGTGGCGGATTATACCGCAAAAGAGAATTACTTCAGCTTCGAAGAGCGGGTGGAGCTCTGCCGAAAATCCTGCGCCTATATTGAGAATGTGCAAGTCATTAGCTTCACAGGCCTCGTGGTGGATTTTGCTAGAGAGCAGAACTGCAAGCTCTTGATCCGCGGGCTCAGAGCGGTGTCGGACTTTGAATATGAACTCTCCCTGGCGCTGCACAACGTCAAGCTCAACGCCGATATTGAGACCATGTTTCTGGTGCCCAGCCTGCGCTATATGTACCTGTCCTCTTCCATGATCAGGCAATTGGCAGAGCTGAATGCGGATCTGAAGGATTTTGTGCCTCCAGCGGTGGCTGAAGCCTTCAAACAGAAAATGCACAGGAGCACTTGATGTCACGCAAAAATACCGAAGAAGTCGCCTCTATCTCCGAACGCAAGCTACCTGCAGATATCAATGCTGAAGCCGCAGTGCTTTCGGCCATGATCGTCGATAGCGATGTGGTGAGCAAGGGCATCGAAAAGCTGAAGGAAGCGTACTTATACCGCCTGGCGCATAAACTCATCTTCCGCAGCATCTGTGAGCTGTTCAACGACGGCATTGAGGTTGATCCGCTTACCCTGATCAACCGTCTGGAACGCAACAACCATCTGGAAAAGATCGGTGGCATCCCTTATATCAATGAGATCGCGGATTTCGTGGTCTCCAGTGCTAATTTCGATTATCACCTCAATATCGTCACCGAACAGGCTCTGCTGCGCCATCTGATCGTGGCCTGCAATGGGATCATAGAATCCTGTTACAGCTCCACTTCCGATGTCAAGAGCATAGTAGATCAGGCGGAGCAATCCATCTTTGAGATCGCCGAGCTGCCTCAACACCAAGGCTTTGTGAAGATCGATCAGATCTCTGCCGAAGTGCTGCACAATATCGATCAGATCGCTTCCACCAAGGTGCCCATGACGGGTATTGGCAGCGGTTTTGGCGATCTGGATCTTCTTACCGGCGGATTCAGGCCCGGGCAATTTATCATTATTGCCGCCAGGCCCGCCATGGGTAAGACTTCTCTGGCGCTGAATATAGCCTCGCATGCTGCGGTAAATCTCAAAAAGAAGGTTGCAGTTTTCACCATGGAAATGGGAGCGGATGAAGTGATTATGAGGATGTTTTCTTCCGCTTCTGAGGTGAATATGGATAGCATGCTCAAAGGCTATGGCATGAACGAAGAGAAGCTGATCCGCATTATGCAGGCCTCGGAAGTCCTTAGTACAAAACATATTTACATCGATGAATCCGGAACCAATACACCTCTGGACATCAGAGCCAAGACCAGACGGTTGTCCGCAGAAATAGGCGGGCTGGATCTGATCCTCATCGACTATCTGCAGCTCATGGGTCTTACCAAAGATCGCGATAACCGTCAGCAGGAAATCTCCGAAATCTCCCGCTCCCTGAAGGTGCTGGCAAAAGATATGAAGATCCCCGTGATCGCACTCTCGCAGCTTAATCGGATGCTGGAAAACCGCGAGGATAAACGCCCCCGTCTGGCAGACCTCCGGGAATCCGGAGCTATCGAGCAAGATGCTGACTTGGTGATGTTTATCTATCGTGACGATTATTATAATCCGGATACCACCGAAAAGCCCGGCATCGCGGAAATAATCATCGGGAAAAACCGGCATGGCAGCACTGGCCGTGTAGAGCTCGGTTTTGAAAAAGAATTCACCCTCTTCCGCGCCCTGGATCGCCGCACAGAAGAGCGCTAATGATTTCAGATATTCTGGCAGGAATAGGCGAATACAGCATATTCGTAGGCAAAAGCGTCGCCGGCCTTGGCGCTTTGCCCCGGCGCCGGCTGGAATTTCTAATCCAATTCAAACGCATCGGCTACGATTCGCTCTTTTTAATCTTTCTTACCGCAGCTTTTACCGGTCTGGTCACCGCCCTGCAGGCTGTGTATCAATCCAAGGGCTATATTCCGCTCAATCTGCTCAGTGTTTTGATCGGAAAATCCACCATGATCGAGCTGGCACCTGTGCTTACGGGCTTGGTTTTGACCGGGAAAGTCGGAGCCGCCATGGCCGCTGAGATCGGCACCATGAAGGTCAGCGAACAGATCGATGCCTTGCACAGCATGAATATCTCGCCTCACGAATTTCTGTATATGCCTCGCATCCTGGCCGGTGTGATCGCCTTTCCGCTCATCACTATTTTTGCCAATGCGGTGGGCATCATCTGCGCCTGGTATTTCTCCTACATCCGCTATGGCCTGCATCCCCACACTTTTTTCACCAATATGCGGGCCTATTTTGAGCCCTTCGATCTGTGGAGCGGGCTACTGAAATCTGTGGTTTTTGGCTTCATCATCACCTCATTGGCCTGCTATTTTGGCGATCGCAGCTATGGCGGGGCAGAGGGAGTGGGCAGATCCACCACCCAGACCGTGGTCTATAGCTCTGTGGCA
>JAJBAY010000130.1 GCA_020532515.1 Candidatus Cloacimonadota bacterium
TATAGGTCGCTGCATTGCCTCCCAGCTCAAGAGAGACCTTCTTGATCCCCGCTTGTTTGGTAATAATATTGCCCACGGGTACCGACCCCGTAAAGCTGAGTACCCTCGGGATATCGCTTTTCACCAAAGTCGACCCTACCTCCACATCACCATAGACAACAGAGAGCGCGTCTTTGACCGCATATTCAGACTCGACAAACAGCTTTGCCAGCATATAGGCTGTCATCGGTGCCTCGGGTGTCGGTTTCAGTACGACGGCATTCCCCGCACCCAATGCCGGAGCGATCTTGTGGGCAACAAGGTTCAGAGGAAAATTGAAAGGGGTGATGCAGGCAACGACGCCGACGGGTTCCCTGCGGAAAAATGCCGTCGTCCTCTTCCCCGAAGGCATCAAGTCTGTCGGCAGCGTTTCCCCGTGAAGGTTTGCCAGCTCCATCGCAGTGATCCTGATCGTTTCGGCGCATCTTTCCACTTCGATCCGGGCAAAAGCGATCGGTTTTGCCACCTCTTTGGCAAGCATCATCGCAAACGCTTCACGGTTTTCCTCAAGTTTTTTCGCCACATCCTCCAGCCACAGGATACGCCGGGAAAGCGGAGTTTTTTTCGTCTCTTTGGCTGCCCCCTGTGCGATCTTCAACGCCTTGAGCGTATCTTCCGCGTCACACCGGGGCGCCATGCTGACCACACTGTTGTCAAAAGGGCTTCTCCGCTCCTCCAGCTGCTCTTTTGTCGCTTCGGTAGACCCGAAAAAGATTTTTGCTTCCGCCGCTTTATCTTTACGCCCAAACAGTCCAAACATCTTCACACCTTTCATCGCTTCCAAGGAGAGCAAGTCAATTTTCTCGATTATAGCCAAAGAGTGGTAAATCTAGGGTGTCGGCTCCCTTTTAACTAACCGATTTTTAACGGAAGTTTCGATATTATCTCTCCAAAATTCAACGACAGAGATGAAAGAATGAACAAATCAAAATATATCTGGATGGATGGTGAACTTACACCGTGGGATGAGGCGAAAGTACACGTCCTCACACATACACTGCACTACGGAAACGGTGCGATCGAAGGGACCAAAGCCTATAAAACGGTGGACGGAAGATGTGCGATCTTCAAACTCAAAGAGCATACGCAAAGATTGATCAACTCAGCAAAGATGACACTGATCCAAGTGCCTTATACGCTTGAGGAGCTCAACGAGGCACAGGTAAAGCTGCTTCAGGAGAACGAACTCTTTGACGGGGCTTACATCAGGCCGCTTGTTTACCTCGGATACGGCGTTATGGGACTTTACCATAAAGATGCGCCGGTCAGGGTATCGATCTCTGCGTGGGAGTGGGGAGCGTACCTTGGCGAAGAGGGGCTGAAAAAAGGTGTGCGTGTCAAGATCTCCTCTTTCAACAGAACGGGGAACACCTCGGGTATGGGGAAAGCAAAAGCCGTCGCCAACTATCTCAACAGCCAGATGGCAAAGTTTGAAGCGGTAGAGTCGGGATATGATGAAGCGCTGCTCAGAGATGACCAGGGGTATATCGCCGAAGCTTCGGGAGCATGTTTCTTCATGGTCAAAGATGGTGTCCTGATCTCCCCTCCGAACGACAACTCGCTGGAGTCAATCACCCAGATGACCGTGATTGATCTTGCAAAAGATATGGGGATTGAAGTGGTAAGACGCCGTATCACCCGTGAAGAGATCTACATTGCCGATGAGGCGTTCTTTACCGGAACTGCGGCTGAAGTCACACCGATCCGTGAAGTCGATGCACGCATCATCGGGAACGGCAGCAGAGGCCCGATCACCGAAAAACTTCAATCCGCATATTTTGATGTAGTAGCAGGGAAAAACCCGGACTACATCCACCATCTCACCTACATCAACTAACAAATCGTTCTACTCTAAACCTCTTTTAAGCAGGTTTAGGGTTTTATATCCTATGATTACTATCAACAACACAAAAAGGAATATTAAAATATGCCAGCAGATATGAATGACTATTTTAAAAAGAAAAAACCCAATCTCAATATGAACAAACCCGACAATACGGGCAGTACAGGAGGCGGAAACAGAGGCGGCGGCAACCCGCTCGACGGCTTGGGAAAAGGGGCACCCTTTATCATCATCGCTGTAGTGGTTGCATTTGCACTCTTTGCTTTCAAACCCTTTACGATCATCAACTCCGGTGAGGTGGGGATCAAGGTAAGAACAGGTAAATTCGATGAGACCCCGCTGCAGCCTGGGCTTCACTTCTATATCCCGGTACTCCAGAAGATCATACCGGTCAATACCCGCATCAGACTGATCACCTATTCCAATGCCAGAGGATCAGAAGTAGGAGGCAACCTCACGCGCGGCCTCTCCACGGAAAGTTTTGAAGGCGGATTAAAAAGAAATCCTGCGATCCAGGTACTTGACAAACGTGGTTTGACAGTAAACATTGACCTGGCAGTCCTCTATTCGCTCAAGGCGTCAACGGCACCGAAGACCATTGAAGAGTGGGGTGCAAGCTGGGAGGAGAAGATCGTCAACTCCAAAGTACGGGAAGTGGTACGTGATGTCGTCGGCCAATATACTGCAGAACAGCTTCCTGAGATGAGAAACCAGATCGCTTCAGCGATCCAGACGAAGCTGAGCGAAAAGATCTCTTCTCTGGAGGGAGAACCGGTGATCCTCTCTGCTGTCGAGCTGAGAAACATCGACCTGCCGGCCAAGATCAAAGAGCAGATCGAGCGTGTTCAGATCGCCAAACAGGAAGTAACCATCGCTGAGCAGCAAAAAGAAAGAGCGAAGCAGGAAGCACAGCGTCAAGCTGAGATCGCAAGAGGTCAGGCAGAGAAAAACCGTATCGAAGCGCAGGGACAGGCGGACAAGATCCGTATCGAAGCGGAAGAGCAGGCAAAAGCGAACAAGCTGATCTCCGATTCACTGACGGCACAGCTGATCGAACTTGAGCAGATCAAAACGCAGTCAGAGTTCAACAAAGCGCTGCAGGTCAACAAAGATGCGCAGATATTCCTGACACCCGGCGGTGCCGTACCGAATATCTGGGTAGATGCAAAAAGCAAAAAAGAACCTACAGTAGCCGGGCAGTAGCCCTTCTCCCGCCCGGTGATCTGCCGGGTGTATATTCACTTTTCTATTTTTTACCTTTCACTGCTTCTTGCTTTATTCACAGCCATGATTATTTCAGTGAATGATGCCAGGCTGTCCCGGAACGCCCTCTTTCATAACCCACTTTATAAAGTGCTCTCATATACTCACGGTTAAACGTCTCTTTTGCAGGCATCTTAAAACTCGAAGGGATATTCGTGATATGGATTTCAAAACTGTCTCTTTTTGCAAGCGAGATGATATTATAGAGGT
>JAJBAY010000037.1 GCA_020532515.1 Candidatus Cloacimonadota bacterium
ACCCCTGCACCCAGAACTCCAGCACCAAGCACCCCTGCACCCAGAACTCCAGCACCAAGCACCCCTGCACCCAGAACTCCAGCACCAAGCACTCCCAAAACCTTTCCTTGACTATATCCCCATGCCAAGAATAATGACCTTCGTGACTTGATGGTGCGAGTATAGGTAATAGGGAATTCGTTAATCGAAGCGGCCTCCGCCACTGTATGCAGCATAAAGGTTTGAGGAGTCACTGTCTTGCCAGATGGGAAGGCGCCTCAAAGCTCTTAAAAGAGCAAACCGCTGTGAGCCAGGAAACCTGCCAGCAAGTATGGGAATTTCCCCGGAGTAATGGGAATATTCTTATAAAACGTTCATCTCAAGTCACAAATACAAAAAAGAGGTGAACAAAGATGAAAAACAAAGCAGCGCTTTTGCTACTGATGGTGATGGCTTTCAGCCTACTGGGAGCAGATCTCCTTTACGTGGTAAACTCACAATCCCGTACCCTGAGCCGGATCGACACGGCAAGCGACCAGGTGCAAAATACCTTCAGCATTTTGGGTAATGTGCCCAATAGAGTAGTGGTAGGCGAGAACTATCTTTACTCTGTCAATTCCGGTGACAATACGATCCAAAAGATAAACAAGCTCAGTGGCAGTACTGTGGCAAATCATCTGGTAGCAGTGGGCAGCAATCCCTGGGATGCGATTTTGCATGAGGGTTACCTTTATATTACGGGGCTGTTTACTTCCCGGGTTTACAAAATGAATGCCTCCAATGGACAGGTGTTGGCCAGTGTGCAGGTGGGTACGGCTCCCGAGGCTATGTGTGTGGTGGGGGACAAGCTTTACGTGACGAATGCCGGAAATTATGCCCAAAACTATGCCGGCAGTTCGGTTTCGGTGATAGATCTTCCTTCCTTTTCTGTGATCAATACTCTGGTAGTGGGGCTGAATCCTCAGTATCTATGCTTCCATGAAGGTTTTTTACATGTATCCTGCACTGGCAACTGGGCGGATACTGGAGGCAAAATAATGATCTTTGATACTCAGGATGACAGCCTGATACAGACAATTGAGCTGGGTGGTACTCCCGGCAACATTTGGATTGATGCAAATGATCTTGCCTGGGTGGCAGATAGCGGAGGAAACCAGATGTATCGCTATAATGCCCTTAGTTATGAGATTCTCAATGGAGCCGGTAACTCACTGCCTTTTGGCGCCTCCGAACTTGTTGGCACCGCATCCATGATCGCGATCCTGGCCCCAATTTGGGGATCAAATGGCAAAGTCACTCTTTTGAATCCAGATCTTAGCTTCATCAAAGAATACTCAGTTGGCATGATGCCCACGGACTTGAAATTGGAAACTATTTCCAGTCCGGTGGAGGACGATTTGGTGACAGCAGCACGAATATCGATCTATCCCAATCCCCTGCCTGCGGGCGAAAACCTTAAACTCAAAAGCGAGGGGAACCTAAGGGGCACCGTGCAAATCTTCAATCTCAAAGGCCAATTGTTAGAAGAAAAATATCTGGATGGAGAAGCGCTGAGCTTGGATACCTCAAAGCTCAGTAGCGCTTGCTATTTATATCGGATTAGCACAGACCGCGGCAAACAAAGCGGCAAGTTTATGATCTTGAAGTAGGTTCGCTGGCCGTAGCAACCTTAAAGCAGGCAGTGCTTGGTCTTCGTAAAGCAGAAATCAGATTTCGGAACAAAGCCTGGCCTGCTTTGAACTAACAGGCTGAGATATAGCTCTGCTCAGACTATCTTACCCCGTTTGATATCGTGGAGATGCCGTGGAGATAGCGTGGAAAATATCCTCTTATCTCTACGGCATCTCTACCATAGACTATTTAGGAGAGCCTCTGTAAGTAGCGGGATGGAAAGGCTAAAGAGAAAATCAAATAACATACCAAACAAGTCAAATTCAAAGCCGCTGCCTTGATTATTTTATTTTTATGAGCCTAGCAGCAAGATCCTCAGATAGCATATCATGATTAGCAAACATGAACAGTCTATGCGTCAAAAGTCTGTATCAGAAAAAAATTCCAGCTTGACACATTTAGCAGGTCTGTCAAGAATGAATATTATGGAAGAAAAGAAAAGCAAAATGTATGGTAACCCTCTTCTGAAGCCGGATAAACTCGCGCTCGAGGGGATAGGTCCGGGATTGTTGCCGAACCTGATGCACAATCTTCCCGGGATGGCTTTCCGGTGTTTGAACGATGCAGAATGGTCGATGCTTTTTATCTCAGAAGGCTGTGTAGATTTGACAGGATATCAAGTGGCTGATTTAATCGACAATACTGAGCTGAGCTACAATGATTTGATATTGGAAGAAGATCGGCAGAGGGTTCGCGAAGATATCAACGATGCGGTCCAAAGGCACACTCAGTATCAGATTGAATATCGGATTATCTGCAAAGACGGAAAGATAAAATCTGTCTGGGAAAAAGGTAATGGGGTTTATGATCGCGATCGCAATCCTACTTTTTTGGATGGCTTTATCATCGATGTATCAGCCCGGATTTTAGCGGAAGAAGAACTGCGGCAAGCTGCAGAAAATCTTGCCGAATTGAACGCTACCAAAGACCGATTTTTTTCGCTGTTGGCGCATGATTTACAAAACCCGGTTTATGCCATCATCTCGCTCTCAGAATTTGTGGCGGAAAATTATGACAATTTTGGCAAGGCTGAGATTCAGGACGCCTTTTTGCAAGTAAACAATGCTGCTCGCGGAGTATTTACACTTTTGGAGAACCTTTTGGATTGGGCAAAATTGCAAACCGGGCAGATAAAGACTCAGAAAGAAATTATTTCCATAACCAAGACCATGGGATATGCTATAGAGCATTACCGCAAGGCCTCTTTAGAAAAAGGCATAGAGATTGTTTTTGAGTATGATGAAGATTGCCTGGTGGAAAGCGATATGCGCATACTTTCCTCGATCTTTAGAAATTTGATCTCAAATGCACTAAAATACTCACATCCCCAAAGTAAAATCAAGGTGCAACTCAGAAGCAATGGCGCTCACGTAACTGTATGCGTAATAGATTATGGGATAGGCATTTCACGTCTCCATTTACAAGAGATATTCAGGATAGATAGCGAGCTCAGAGAATATGGTACGGCCAATGAAAGCGGGAGCGGATTGGGCTTGATATTGGTGGATAGTTTTGCCAAACTTCTGGATGCTGAGATACAGGTGGAAAGCAAACTAAATCAAGGTTCGAAGTTTACTTTGACTCTGCCGAGGAGAATTTGATTGACTATATGGCAGGGTCTAAAATAATGCCTCTTTACTATAAGATATGTGGATAGAAGATGAACGCGCTATTTAAATTAGAATTAGTACGCATCGTGGATGCTTTTAAGAGTAAAGGCGAGTGTCTGGACTATATGGCGGAGCTGTTGTCAAATAGCGGATGCCTGAGTTTTCCAGATCGCTATCTGGCCGCTGTGAAAGGTCGTGAAGAGATCATGAGCACCGGCATAGGACGTGGGATAGCCATTCCTCATGCCCGCGATCTTACGGTAAATTGTCTGAAAATAGCGGTTTGCATGCTAAAAGAAGCTTTGGATTTTGGGTCAGTGGATAATGAGCCGGTGAATCTGGTCTTTATGATCGCAGTGCCACAAAATTCGAATCAGGAATACATGCGCATCCTCCGCAGCCTGTCAGAACATCTGAGACAGGACAAAAACCGGGCTAAATTGCTCGGATCAAACTCTGATCGGGAGTTATTTGAACATGTTCAAACAATGCAAGACATTATTAACACTGCTGCTGCTAAGTAGCCTCATGCCTCTGTTAGCCCAGAGTGATGATTCCGGCAATACCGGATTTGATACTCTGAAATTGGTTTACAACGCCAAAACTATGTCCATGGGCGGAGCTGTGATTGGCCTGGCTGAAAATGCCGGTTCGCTCACCTTCAATCCTGCTGCCATTTTGCGGGCGCCTAATAGCACCCTGGCCGCCACCGTTATGAATCATTTTGTTGGTAGTGGCGGAGGTAGCATAGATTACGTGTATCCCAAAGATATCTTTATGGCCTATGGTGCCAGTTTGCGATATTGGAATAGCGGGAGCATGGACCGTACTGAAATCAGTCCCTCTGGAGAATTGATCGAAACCGGAGATACCTTTGGCTCACAGAGCCTGATCGCCTCGGCTTCTATGGCTCGCTATATCAGTTCAGCGATAGATCTTGGTGGAAGCCTGAAATTTATCTTTGACAGCGTGGACGATGCCAATGCCACGGCTGTGATGGTAGATGTGGGGGTGCTGCACCATACGGTGAATGAAAAAGTCAAGGTGGGACTCAGTGTGCGCAATATCGGATTTCAGAGCTCATACTATACTGAGAATAAGTATAAGGAAGGATTGCCGATGACCTTTGGCGTGGGATTGTCTATGCAAATGCGCGAGGACTTGGTCGCTGCGATGGACGTTGGCAAAGCGGGCGGCGAGAAAGTTATGGCACGCTTCGGTTTGGAGTACTATCTGTATCCCAGCCTGGCTCTCAGGGCCGGCTTCAAAAGCAATGCAGCGGATTATCACATGGGTAGCTTTATGGGTTACCTGGGTGGCGGCAGCCTTGGCTTGGGCTGGAAAACCGGCAAATTTGGTTTGGATTATGCTATTGCATCTTATGGAGACTTAGGTCTCATCAATCAAATAACCGTAAATTACAATTTTAATAAATAGGCGAAGGACAGATTTTTGCACTCTTTTTTATTTGAACTGGGGGTAGAAGAACTACCAGAAAACGTGATTCTACCAGCCATCAGGTATTTGCAGACATCCTTTGAGAAGATCTTGCAGGAAAAGGATTTGAATTGCGGGCAGATCAAGATTGGCTCCAGCCCCCGGCGTCTGAGTATTTGGGCTGAAAACCTGCCCGAGCGGCAAAAAGATAGTCAGATCAGCAAAGCCGGCCCTTCGCTAAGCATCGCCTATACCCCGGAAGGAGAGCTCAGCCCTGCGGGAAAGGGATTTCTCAAAAAGAGCGGTGGCAGCCCGGAAGATATCTTTATTCAAAAAACCGAGAAGGGTGAATTTCTGGCTGTAAGCTTTCTGCAAACGGGGGAGAGCACTATCGATATCCTGCGGACCTGGATTTTGCAGAGTATTCCGCAGATTCCCTGGCCTAAGAAAATGATCTGGCAGAGCCGGGACCTGGCTTTTTCCAGGCCCATCCGCTGGATCGTGGCTTTGTGGGACAGTAGTGCTATCGAGCTGGATTTCTTTGGGGTCAAAGCCGGAAATTATAGTTTTGGCAATCGCTATCTGGGCTTGGGCAAACCGATAGTAATCGACAGTCCACAGGTCTATGAAGCACGCCTAAAAGCAGCAAAAGTAATCGTAAATGGACAAAAGCGGCGAGAGCTGATCCAAAGCCAATGCGCCCAGCTTTTTGCGGGCCAAGCCTTCAAGATCAAAGAAGACAATCGCCTCTTGGACATCGTAACGAATCTGGTGGAATATCCAGAGGCTGTGGTGGGAGATTTTGACCCGCGATATCTGTCTTTGCCAGAGCAGATTATCAGCTCCACCATCAGCCAAAACCAAAAGTGCTTTTCTGTATATGATGAACACGATCGGCTGGCAAATAAATTTGTTTTTATCTCAAATGGCAATCCCCAGCACAATGACATCATCCGCGCGGGCAACGAAAAAGTGGTAGCCGCCCGTCTGGAAGACGCCTTGTGGTTCTTTAGCGAGGATAGTAAACTCCCGCTTGAGGACTATCTACCCAAGCTGCAAAGTGTGGTCTTCCAATCCCAAATGGGCAGCCTGGCAGACAAGACAGAGCGCCTCATCCGCCTGGGTGAGTATATCTCAAAAGAGCTGGGGCAAGATGAGGTGCAAAGCAGAAAAGCAATGCGGATAGCAAAGCTATGCAAAGCTGATCTGGTGACTTTGATCTTGGGTGAAAAAGAATTTACCAAATTGCAAGGTTATATGGGCATGCAATATGCCCTGGTCCATGGCGAAGATCCCGAGATTGCCCAGGGCATCTATGAACATTATATGCCCAGAGGTAGTAGTGACGGCCTGCCTCAAACTGAAGGTGGAGCCATCTGTGCTATTGCTGATAAACTGGATACTGTGGCTGGAATCATTTCGGTAGGGCTCATGCCCACCGGTAGTCAAGATCCCTTTGCCCTGCGCAGAGCTGCAGCAGGCGTGGTACAAATCCTGGCAGATCGCGGCTGGAACCTGGATCTGATGGCCTTGATAGATTTTGCTTTGAACATGCTTCAGGAAAAAGTAAAGGTGAAAGAGGATTCCGCCACCAAGGTGAAGTCCTTTTTCAAGCAGCGGATTAGCTGGCTCTTGGGCGAACTTGGGATAAGCTATGATGTGGTGGCCAGTGTGATGCACGTGGATATTTCCCATTTGCCTGATCTCATTGCCCGGGCCCGGGCTCTGCAGAAGCTGAAATCCAAAGATGATTTTATCCGTTTGGTGATCGGCTTCAAGCGTGTGGCCAATATCATTCAACAAGAGAAATCTTTTGCAAAGCTGGATCCCACACTTTTTGAAAGCGATGCGGAACGAGATTTGCACAAGGCATTGGGAGTGCTAAGCAGCAGAATTTCTGAAGCTCTGGATTCCTGGGATTATGCCGGTGGTTTGCAGAGACTGGTGGAATTTGGCAAGATTATCGATAATTTCTTTGATAAGGTACTGGTAAATTGTGACGATGAAGCGCTCAGGAAAAACCGTTACGCCCTTTTGGCTGCTATCCGGGATGAATTTACCCGTATGGCAGATCTGGCCTTGATCGTAGTGGAAAATCAAACAACTGGAGAATAAATGCACATATTAGAAACTTTGAAACAGCGGGCCATCGCTATTGGTGGTACCATAGTCCTCCCCGAAGCAAATGATCGGCGCACTTTGGAAGCTGCCGTTGATATTTGCGCCCAGAAGATCGCCAAAGTGATACTCTTGGGCAAAAAAGAACAGATTCTGGCAGAGGCAGCAAAGTGGAATTATGATCTGGCTGAGTGCGAGATCATCGATCCTGCTACCAGCGCTGATCTGGATTCTTTTGCCGAAGCTCTGTACGAGAGACGCAAGGAAAAAGGTCTGAGCAAAGCGGATGCCCACAGCACCATGCAAAATCCCCTGTATTTTGGGGCGATGATGGTGAAACAGGGTAAAGCCAGCGGCATGGTGGCAGGTGCAGCGAATACCACAGCGGATGTACTCCGCTCTGCTCTGCACGTGGTGGGTGTGATGCCCGGTCTGAAGACCGTATCTTCCTGCTTTATCATGGTGCCCCCCAAAGCAGATGATAAAACCTATCTTTTTGCAGATTGCGCCGTGGTGCCAAATCCCACTGCGGAACAATTGGCTGATATTGCCGCCTCCACCGCGCATAGCTGCCGCTCGATTCTTTCCCAGGAACCTTATGTAGCGCTGTTGTCCTTTTCCACATTAGGTAGTGCCGAGCATGAACTGGTGGAGAAAGTACGGGAAGCCAAGGGCATCCTGGACGCACGCAAAGTGGATTTTAGCTATGATGGCGAGCTGCAACTGGACGCTGCCATCGTGGAATCCATTGCCCACAGCAAGGCACCTCAAAGCAAAGTGGCGGGACACGCCAATACTTTGGTTTTCCCAGATTTACAAGCTGCCAATATCGGCTACAAGCTGGTGCAGCGCCTGGGTGGATTCGAAGCTATCGGTCCCATCATTCAAGGTCTCGCAGCTCCGATCTGCGATCTATCCCGTGGATGTTCCGTGCAGGATATTGTGAATACCTCTATCCTCGTCTTATTAATGTCTAAAAAATAAACTATATAGGAGAATTAAGGTGGCTATAAAGCTGTCAAATCGTTCCAAACTGATCAAACCCTCACCGACTTTGAGCATGACTGCCAAAGCGGCACAGATGAGAGCTGAAGGCATCGATGTGATAAACTTCGGTGTGGGAGAGCCGGATTTCAATACTCCGGAGTATATCAAAAAGGCCGCACATGAGGCCATTGATGCAAATTTTACTCGCTATACGGCGAATCCAGGTATCATAGAATTACGCAAAGCTATTTGCGACAAACTGGAAAGAGATAACGCTCTGGTCTATGCGCCCAAGGATATTTTGGTTTCTCCGGGAGCCAAGGCCTCTATCCTGAATGTGCTGATCGCTGCCTGCGACGTGAATGATCAGGTCTTGATGGCCACTCCCTATTGGGTGAGCTATCCTTACCAGGCTCTATTGGCAAACGCAGAGTCGGTATATGTACCCACTCGCGAGGACAATGGTTACAAGATCGAGGCTGATGTTCTGGCTCAGGTGATCAAAGAAAGTCCTTGTGCCAAAGTCCTGATTTTGAACTCTCCCAATAATCCCACGGGCTCTGTGTATTCTCGCAAAGAACTGGAAGAGATTGCCGCAGTTTGCGTGAAAAACGACATCCTGGTGATTTCAGACGAGATTTATGAACGCCTGGTTTACGATGATGTCGAGCACATTTCCATCGCTTCTTTAGGACCCGAAATCAAAGAACGTACCGTGGTAATAAACGGTGTGTCCAAAGCCTATGCCATGACCGGATGGAGATTGGGTTATGCCGCAGGTCCCAGCCATATTATCAGCGCTGCAGGCCGGGTGCAAGGGCATTACACTTCCTGTGTGAATTCCATCACCCAAAAAGCCTGTGTAGTTGCCTTGAACGAAGAAGATGGCACCATCGAGGCTATGCGCAAGAAGTTTTGGCAACGTCGTGACTATATCTTCGATACGCTGATGAAGATCCCTCATTTGACCTGCAAAAAACCGCAGGGTGCTTTTTACGTGATGCCGAATATCCAGTGGTATCTGGAGAATAACAAGGCCGGAATCACAGACGCCTATGAATTTTGCGATCTGCTGCTGGAGAAACATCATGTAGCTTTGGTGGCAGGCGGTGCTTTTGGACAGGACGGAACTGTGCGTTTCTCCTATGCCAATAGCATGGATAATATCACCGAAGGCGTAGGCAAATTTGCCAAGTTCTTAGAGGAAATTAGTTCATGAGCGACCTCAACGAAGAGATTGAAGAGCGCTGGCGTACAAGGCGCAAGAAAAGCTATAACTGGCCTAAACTCATAGCGATGATTGCGGTCTTGGTAGCCCTCATATATGGAATGGGGATGCTGCAAAAAATGGGTAAATCAACCGTTGAACCCAGCGCTGAATTGCAAGATAGCACTATGGTAGAACCTTTGGAGCAAAGGCCTTGAAGCCGGTGGATTACAAGTCTTCCGGAGTAGATATCGAAGCTGGAGAGAACGCTGTAAAAGCGATCAAGGATAAGGTACGTACCACCTTTAATGCCAATGTCCTGAGTGAATTGGGCAGTTTTGGAGGTTTGTACCGGCTGGATAAAACCGCCTGGGAAAACCCCATCCTGGTTTCCAGCACAGATGGAGTGGGCACCAAGCTGCTCGTAGCCATCCGCGCCAAAGTCTATGACACAGTGGGCCAGGACCTGGTGAATCACTGCGTGAACGATATCCTCGTGCAAGGAGCTTTGCCCCAGTTTTTCCTGGATTATATAGGAGTGGGGAAGCTGAAGCAGGAGATCATTTCACAGATCATAGACGGCTTTGTGAAAGCCTGCCGGGAAAATTCCTGCGCTCTCATCGGTGGAGAAATGGCAGAAATGCCAGGGCTCTACCAAGAGCATGATTTTGATCTGGCGGGAACGATCATAGGCATGGTAGAAGAAGAGCAGCTCTTGCCCCGCAATACTATAGAGGCGGGAGACCTGCTCATCGGCTTGCCCTCTACCGGGCTGCACACCAATGGTTTTTCGCTGGCTCGCAAGGTCCTGTTTGACAAAATGGGGCTGAAGGTAGATTCCTATGTGGAAGAACTATCCTGCACTCTGGCTGAAAAGCTACTTGCCGTGCACAAAAGCTACTTGCCAGCCCTCGGCCCATATCTTCAGGATGCCGGCCTCAAGGCCTTGGCTCATATCACCGGCGGAGGAATAGCCGGCAATCTGAGTCGGGTGCTTCCAGAGGGATTTCAGGCTGAGATTGATCTGCCCGAAGATAAAATCCCCGCTCTGTTTCACCTCATTCAACAAGGTGGGAATGTGCAGAGCGAGGTAATGCGTCAGACCTTTAATCTTGGTGTTGGTATGATCTGCGTTGTGAGTCCAAAGCTGGCAGATGAGCTGCAAAACCAGCATTCTGCTTTGCGCTTGGGTGAGCTGTATTGCTCCACCAGCACAGACAGAGTAATATTCAAATGATTTTCCTAAAGATGTTTTATGCAAAGAGATTAGTCCTCTGTAATGGGGCTAATTTCTAACTAATGAAAAAAAACTGCTTGACTGATTTTTATAGCTCAGATATAAGCGCTTTTAGAGGAATAGCCTTTTTGCTTTTTGAGGCTGACCTCATTTTAAAGACTAAATTAAAAGTAAATAAGCCAGGATGAAGGGAGGTTTATCGATGCGAAAAACTGCATTGATCCTGCTAATAGTGTTGCTTGTTGGTATCGGATGCCTAGAAGCACAGACCACAGGTCGCCTTGCCGTTCGCGTTCGCGATGGTCAGGGGCGTCCAATGGAATTTGTCAATGTCGTGGTAATGTCCGGTACTCAACGTATCACCGGAGGCCAGACCAATGAAAAAGGTCAGGCCATCATTATCAATATCCCGCCAGATTCTTATACCGTGAGATTTTCACTGGTCGGTTACGATCAGATGACATATCAAAACGTAAGAATCCAAGTGGGGCAAACCGCGAATTTATCACCCACAATGAATCGCTCCGGAATCCTCAGTGCCACTGTAGTGGTGGAGGCTGAACAGGATAGAGTAGAGCGCGACCGTACAGGTTCTTCGCGGCAGATTGAGATGGACAATTTGTCCGATTCTGCTGTTTCAGACGTGGCCGGTATCATCTCCTTACAAGCGGGTGTTACAAACATTGGCGGTGAGCTGCACATCCGAGGTGGACGCGCCAATGAAGTGAATTTTACCGTGGACGGTATGAGTGTGTCGGACCCTGTTGATGGTGGTAGTGCCCTTTCTGTGGATACAGACGCCATCAAAGATATGAAGGTTATGACCGGTGGATTCCCTGCCGAATTTGGTAATGCCCAGTCCGGTGTGGTTAATATTGTTACCAAAGACGGCGATCCCTACTTTTCAGGGAAAGTCGAGTACAATACAGACCATATCGTTGGCGAAGGCCGTAATTCCGATATCTTAAAGTTTGCCTTCGGTGGCCCTATTGTGCCGTTTGCTTCTCAAGATATGAAGGAACGCCTTACATTTTATCTAAATGGAGCTGGCGAATGGTTGGATGGCCGTTTCAAAGATCTTTATGTAACAGATCCCAACAAAGATTATACCTTCAATGGTCTCAGCATCTTAAGTTCCCAATATCCCAAATATGATCCTTATGCCGATCGAGACAATATCCTCGGTATAGATCTTGGGAATAGGAACTATAACAGCTACAACATCAACCTCAAGACGAAGTATGATCTGAATCCTGCCCAAAAGTTCACTTTTGCAGTGCGTGGCGACAGGTCTTACAATCGACCCTTCAGCCCGGGAGGAGCATACGCCTGGCGTTATGCTTTGCAGCACTATGTTGAAACCGAAACTGAACAACGTCAATACATCGGAACCTATGATCATATGTTTGGCCCCACCATGAACCTCAAGGTGAAGGCAAGCTATTATAGCAAAGATACGAATCAAGGTCCACGTGGAATTGATCGCGATGCTTATATCTTCATGACAGTAGATCCAAACAATCCTGGTGCAGGTTATATTGATGCCGCTTTGCGCGGGGAATATGGCTATGCCACAGTGGATAACGATGGTGATGGCGTGTACGATTTTGGTTTCCAGCCCTCTTATCGCTGGCAGTACCGTCTGCAAAGTCAGGAAGACACCCGTCCGATTCCAGGGTTCTTAGCCCCTGGCTCCATTTACACCAGTTTTATCGATGATAAGACTACTACTATGAACTTCCGTTCGGATTTTGAGTGGCAGGCCAGTCAAACTCATCTTGCCAAAACTGGTCTTGAAATCATCTCCCACGATATCCAGAAAAACCAATTGCAGAGTTTCCTAACCTTCTATGAAGATCGTAGACAGGCTTATCTGCTGGATATTTATACTATTACTGATGAAGACGTAACTAACTATGCAGCGGATCCAACTTATGTTCCTGATGCGCTGTATAGTCTGGAATCCTCGGTTGAAGTGCCCCTTTCGCCAAACGACCTTGTCCCCATTTACAAACCCCTGGATTATTACAATGCTGCGAAGGCTTCTTCCGGAAAACGTGATGGCTATGCTGCCAATCCCTGGCAGGCAGCTTTCTACATGCAGGATAAAATGGAATGGGAAGGTATGATCGTGAATGCCGGCTTGCGTTTTGATTTCTGGTACTTAGGTTCCAGCTACAAGATTTTGCAGGATACTGGCAAGTTTGCCACTCGCGATTTTAACAAAGGCGATACCTTTCAAATGATGATATCTCCAAGGCTTGGAGTATCTCATCCGATCACAGAACGGGATGTATTGCGTTTTGCCTATAACTATCAGAATCAATTGCCGCAGATGCAGTATGTCTTCACTTCCAAAACCCCGCAGGATGCAAACATCTCCGATGTAGCCATCACCGTGGGCAATCCCACTCTGGAACCGCAAATCACGGTAACTTATGAAGTGGGTCTGTCTCATCAGATCAGTGATGACTATGTGCTGGATATGACGGCATATTACAAGAATCTGTACAATTACGTGAGCACAATGCGCGAACGTAAAGAAGGCGAAGAAAGCGTAGCCTGGTACCGTTTTATCTCTGAAGACTATGGTTCTGCCCGCGGCCTCGATATACAGCTCGAGAAGATACTCTCAAACTTTAATACCTGGAGTATCGCTTATTCTCTGGCCTGGGCTCAGGGTAACAATTCCAGCACCGTGATTCAAGATGAAAACACTTCTCTGCGCGAATTCCCGCTGGACTGGGATGTGCGGCATAATGCCTCGCTGAACTATACTTTCCGCATCGGACGCGGGGAAGAATTCTTTGTCCCCTTCACAAATTTCATCCTTCCTTTGGATGACTTCTCGGCAAACATAAACTGGAGCCTGGTCTCGGGAGCCCCATATACTCCACAAAGTATTGAAGGGAATTCCTGGCTGGATACAAACAGCAAGAGAATGGGCTTTACTCATCAGGCCAATGCCAGAATCACCAAAGGAATCAGGATTCCCGGCGGCAGTTCTATCCGCGTATATTTGGATGTGGAAAATCTCTTTAAGACCAAAAACGTCTTAAGTGTTTATCCCAAAACTGGCGATCCGTATGTAACCGGTGAAGATCTTCAAGATGGTTTGGTGCAATTCACCTATCCTGAAGTGGAATTCACACACGGATTATCAGACAGAAACCCTGCTCATGTTGACACATATCGGGGTGTGACCCTCGGCGTGTCCTTTAATTTCTAAATTATTCCAAGGAGGAATCATAAATGAGAAAATTCTCATACATAATGCTGCTCGTAGTGCTCTTGAGCCTGGTGCTCCCAGGCCTGGCCTTCGCGCAGGAAGCAGTCGAACAAGCCGCTGCCGCGACCAACGGTGGTGGCATGGAGAATTTTGCCGAACTGGTGTTTGGCAGCGGAATGGTAAAATGGTTTAAAGATGGTGGCTGGGCTATGTGGCCTATCATCATCGTTGCAATATATGGTTTGGCATATATAATCTGGAAATTCATCGCTCTTATATATGGCAAGATCAACCTCAACAATTTTCTTGAGAAGATTGTTCCCTTGATCAAAAGCAAGAAGTTCAAGGAAGCCGCAGAGCTTGCCAAAAGTACCCGGGGCCCGGTGGCAGCTATTATTTATGCTGGACTACTGAAAGCTGAGGGTGGCGTACCTGCAGTAGAAAAAGCCATTGAAAATGCCGCTATGATCGAGATGAGTTACTTGGAAAAAGGCTTTATCGAGCTTTCCACAACCATTGCTCTGGCTCCCATGCTGGGGTTCTTGGGTACTGTATCTGGTATGATCAGTGCATTTGATGCCATTGCTGCAGCACGCGCTGTGGATGCGACCATTGTCGCCAGCGGTATCAAGATCGCTTTGATTACCACTCAATTTGGTCTTATCGTGGCCATCCCGGTGCAATTCTTTAACAACATCTTCACCACCATGGTCGATGGCCTGGTGATTGATATGCAAAAGGCAACCGAAAAAGTTATTGAAGCGATGCTTTAAAGCTTGAGGAGAAAACAATGAAAATAGGACGCAAAAGGAAAGCTAAGGCAGAGATTCCGACTTCGTCGATGTCTGACATCGCCTTCCTCTTAATCGTCTTTTTCATGGCGACTACAAAGTTCGACGTGAAAGAGGGGATTAGGATAGTCCTCCCTCAGGCAGCTACGGAAGGTTCCGAGCAGACTCAGAGCCTTACTCTGACAGAGCAAGAAATGACCCGTTTGCAGATCACAGAAGATGGACAACTAGCGATCAACAAGGATGCACCCCGCGCTTTTGAAAGCGGAGAATTAGATGCGCTAATTCAGCAAAAATTGAAATTAAACCAGCAGATGATCTTTAAGGTTATCACGGATCGCGAAGCAAAATACAATGACATGATCCGTGTGGTTGACCGCCTCAAAGCGGCCAATATCGAAAAGATCTCGCTCTCGACGAATTAGGAGGAAGAAATGGCGAATATTCAAAAAGAACGAAATCGTGAAGCAGTGATCCCTACCTCGTCGATGTCTGATATAGCGTTTCTGCTGCTTTTATTCTTCATGGTTAGCACCGTGTTTGTCCAGGAAAAGAAATTCTGGGTAGAACGCGATCGCTGGCCTATAGCTGAAAGCATCGAACGTATCCCCAGAAATCATACCACTACCGTCTATGTGATGAGGGATGAGACTATTCTCATCGATGATATAGCCACTCGGATAGAGAGCTCGGAAGACGTATTTGTCTCTTCCACTCTGATCCGAAAGAAAGAAGAAGACCCCGAGTTAATTGTCTGTTTTAGAACAGACAAGGAAACTAAATACGGAGTAATGTCCGATGTGATGCGCCAGCTTCAGGATGCACAAACCCTGGTGGTGGCGTTTGAAACAAATAAACGCACGGATTAGGAGGCAAAGATGAAACAACCATTTATGGATTGGAAAGACCAAGCCGATAGCCAATTTAGCAAGGCTCTTGCGCTTTCGCTTACCATGGTGCTCTTTGTGATGATGATTGCTCCCAATATTGAAGTGCGCAAGCAGGTCTTCAAGACCCAGCAGCTGGAATTGGTGGATATACCCATGGAAGAGCGGGAGAAAATCGAGCCTCCCGAAGCCGAAGTGAGTATCGATATTCCACTGGTTATCAGCGACGAACTGGGTACCGAAGATGTGGATATGGCTGCTTATGAAAGCGCCATTTCGCAGATCGGAAATATTAATATAACTACATCCTCCAGCTTGACCCAGATAGATGAAACGCCGGTTAACTTTGTGCCTTATGATGAACCACCAGTGGTGATAGGCAAAATTTCCCCGGTTTATCCTGAGTTTGCCAAGCGCAACAAAGTGCAGGGGACTGTGGTTTTGGAAGTGGAAGTGCTGAAAGACGGCTCTGTCCGCAATATACGTGTGAAACGTTCGGTTCCTGGTGGTCTCGATGAAGCCGCCATAGATGCCGTGCGTAAAACAAAATTTCAACCCGGTAGAAGCAGCGGCCAACCAGTGGACGTACTGCTGATCATTCCGGTTGAATTTACCTTGAAGTAGTCTGGGAGTGTTTGATGAAATTTAATAAATTCATGTTCTGCCTGCTATTGCTGAGTCTCTTCACTGTGACCGCTGTATTTGCAGCTATGGCAGTACCATCGAGCCCAACCAAAAGACTGGATCTGACCAAATACCACAACGTGGGGAATATTTGGCTTAGAGTCAGTAACTATGGTTTTTTTGGCTCCGGTAACGATATAGTTCCTCAGTATCCCTCTTTGGAATATCCGGGAGGGAGTGGTATCGATTATCTTTACCAGGGTGCATTGTGGTTTGGTGCAAAAAAGCAGCGTAGAGACGCCTTGAATCGGCCATTATATTGGAAAGTACAAAAACCTACAGCAGAGCATGATACCCTGCTCTATGTGGGTCAAGATGGCTGGGATGATATCATGCTCAATTGGCCGGTTATAGATACCCTGGTAACCGTTGGATTTGATGGTGATCTTGATCTCTATGAATTCTTACCGGCGTATAATCCACTTTTAACAGCAAATGCCGATCAATCGGAGAACTATAACGTTTACAATATTCAGGATCAGATCGCTTCTGCATCCATCAGGACCCAGAGACGTGGTTTTGATGATGATGGTGACGGCCTGGTCGATGAAGACTTTGTGGGTTATACTTTTCCCTTCAGAGTGGCAAGTGAATTGCCTACTGAATTCAGTGCCTTTGGCTCGAAACATATCCACCAGATGAGTACCAGTGATTTTGCCATTTTAAATGACCAGAACATACTGGAGATCTGGTATCCGCTTGGATTTATGAATCTTTCTTATACTGCTCCCAACTCAAATTATGCTCTTACCGCACGCCATGATGACGATGGTGACGGACGCTATGACGAGGATGGAGCTCCGATTTCCGAGCAGGATTTCATTTCTTACTATTATGATTACTGTCCTTTCGGTACCAAAGGGGATCGAGATACTGGCAGCTCAAGCTCCAGAAGCAAGCACAATCCTCTGAACGTCCGCGTGCGTCAGATGAGCTATCAATGGAGCTATGACTATATCAAAAACCTGGTCTATGTTGAGTTCAATATTACCAATATGAATGAATTTGACACGCTCGAAGATTGCGCCATGGGTATCTATATGGACTGCGATGTGGGTCCTCAATCCTGGGACTCCACTAAAGCAGCAGATGATGTCTCCGGCTACGTAAAAGGCGAAGGATACGAATTTGCCTATACTCGAGATTATGACGGCGATGGTGGGCTCACCACCGGCTGGGTTGGCGCTCGCGTCTGTACTCCAGACCCGGAAAAACTGAAATTCCACTGCTGGTACTGGAAAGTGGGCGATGGTCCAGATGATACTAATGCCCTGGCCTTGGATACCAGCAATCCTAAAACAGCCAATGAAAAGTACTGGCTGCTTACAGGCCGCAATCCCACCTCTGATAACAAGTATTCTGCATTGCGTTCTGAAGACCCGGATATAATGGAATTCGAACAAGCTTCACCCAATGATACCCGCTTCCTCTTTTCTTTCTATGGAGCTCAGCCTGATAACCCCGAAGATTATAACGATCCCGCCAAACGCTGGAATCTGGCTCCAAACAAGACTATGAAGATTGTGGTTGCCGTATTCCCTGGTGATAACAAAGAAGGCTTGAAACGTTCTGCCACTTGGGCCAAAACAATATATGGAGAGGCTCAAGATCTGCTTACTGTGGTCTTGCCGGATACATTCCCTCACTATCAAGCCCCTGGTCCTCCTGACATTCCTGGTCTTTATGCCGAATTGATGGACGATGGAAATCGCATTGATTTGTATTGGGACAATCGCTCCGAATTTTCTTACGACGTGCAGAATGTCAACAGCTCTGATATCGGTTGGCAAAGTCTCTCAAGTACGACTTTCAAACCTGGACTTGATAGTGATCCCACAAATTACATCAACAACGGTTGGCCGGCTGATTTCCCCGATGAGTTCAAGACCAGCAGTGATCCCGAAGATCCTTCCTGGAATAATAACGCAATAATAAACCCTTGGACAGGCGACCGCTTACGTCACGACTTTCAGGGTTATACCATCTGGGGCCGCTCTGGCAGCGGTAACCGTGAAGATTGGGAGATGATACGCCGCTGGGATAAGGTGGATACACCTGTGGATCTGGCAGATTATTCGATCAATCACGATCACCCTATGGCAGATTCCTTGTTCAAGGATTTTGGTGGTTACTTGGGTATGGATACAGATTTGCCCAACCCTTCTGACGACCCAGATTTAGAATATCGAGGCTGGCAGGCCAGTCCTGAAGAATACGCCAAATTCTGGCGCTTGGATGAGAACTATAGATATGTTCCCAATGGTGAGAAGTTCTACGGATGGCCACTTTACGATCCGGACAAGGATTGGAGTACCGATATACAAGCTCAAGCCGATAAGATTGTCGCTGATAATCCGATGCTGTCCGATGACGAGCTTAGGGTTCTTCAAGCCAGGATTTTCATGCACGAGGATCTGCAAGATACTCCCGAAATATTTGACAAACTCTTTGAGAACAAGTCAATCCCACTCAAAACGTTTGCCTTCCCTGGTGGTGTCGGAGCGACGCCTCCTACCGCGGAAGAAATTGAAGCAGTCAAAAAAGACAGACTTGCTCGCAGATACTATAAGTATAATATCATGTCACCGCGCAAGGGTGTGGAATATTACGTAGCTGTTACTGCCTTCGATAGGGGAATTCCTGTGTATAGACTGGAATCTCAAGAATCCGGTCGTGACACTGACGCAAATATGCAAATCTTCTTCCCTGGCTCTCTGGCAAAGAACAAAATGGATGATATCAAGGTGATTCCTAATCCTTATATCGGCAGCAGCAAATTCGATGGACGTTATGATAATGACAAAAAGGGAGACAAATCTCGCCGTTTGTGGTTTGTCAATCTTCCCGAGCGCTGCACCATACGTATCTACACCATGGCAGGAGACCTTGTACAGACTCTGAAGCATGATGGAGAGACCCAGACCGATATCATTACCGTCTCCAAGGCTGCCACCACAGGTATAGCTGCCAGTGGCATACATTCTTGGGATCTGCTTACCAGAAACAATCAGATCACCGCCCCTGGCGTGTATCTGTTTAGCGTAGAAAACAAAGCTGACGACAAAATCAAAGTCGGCAAATTTGTCATAATCAAATAAGGGAGGAACTTTGAAAAAACAAATTATCCTGCTCTGTGCCTTAGCTCTACTCTTGCTACCCCTGAGCCTTAGCGCCAAACCTTTTGGTAAGGTCGGCACGGTGGGTATGCAATTTCTGAAGCTGGGTGTGGATGCCCGCGCGATTGGTATGGGCGAAGCCTATACTGCAGTATCGGATGACATCTCATCCGTTTATTGGAATCCTGCCGGATTGGCTCCTTCCTTCCAAAACCAGGTCTTTTTCTCTCATACAAATTGGCCTGCAGATATCATGCAGGAATTTGCTGCCGCCACTTATACCACTGGTGTTTCTACCTTTGCTGTATTTGGCACTGTGCTGCATATGGATGATATGGAAGTGACCGACGAGGACACCTTCGGTCACACTGGAGAGTACTTTACCAATAGTAATGTAGCCTTGGGTGTAAACTATGCTCAGCAGTTCACAGATAAATTCTCGGCTGGAATTGGTGTGAAATACCTGAGGGAAAACCTCTTTGAGTATGATGTGAATTCCTATGCCTTCGATCTTGGTTCCATGTACAATACCGGATGGAATAATATCAAGATCGGTATGGCACTCAAGAATTTCGGTCCGGACTTTCGCTATCGTGTAGATAATGATGGCGATGGTAAGATCGATGAAGACCCCTTTGATCTGTTTGATAACGATGGCGATGGCCTGATTGATGAAGATGGCCCCGAGCTGGAAAGTAAGATTCCCATGCACTTCTCTCTGGGTGTTTCTGGAGATATCATGCGTCATGATAATACTTACTGGATCGCTTCGCTGCAATTGGATAACGTAATTGACCGCCAGGAAACCTGGAACCTGGGTACAGAGTACAAAATGGGAAATATCTTCTTCAGAGCCGGCTATCAGTTTGGTTATGATGAAGCCAGCTACAGTGCGGGTGCCGGATGGCAAATTCCCACCAGCCTCGGAATCTTCAATATCGACTATGCCTATACTGATATGGGCTACCTTACGGAATCAATGCTCAAAAGCGCACATCGTGTGTCGCTTAAAATGAGATACTAAAGAATAATGAATAAAATCACTGGAGGAACAATGAAAAAAGTTCTCTTACTCGTATTATGCCTATCTTTCGTGATCATCTCTGTGAATGCCAAACAGATGCAGCCTGATCATGCCAAGATAGCTCTTGAAGCCCCTGGACAGGGTAAACTAATTAGCTCTAATCGCTATATGCCTGACTATAGCTTCACCAAAACTCCCACAGTCTTGTTGGAGAGTTACTACGATTATATGATTGGGAGCTACAATAGCATTCCCATCCGAAATATTCCCCTTGCTGAAGGTGGATATTTCATAACCTTCCATGGCAAACGGACACCATCTGGCGCACGCCGGGTATTTTATGCGCATCTCAATGCTGCTGGTCAGATTAGCAACATCAACGAGATTAGCCAGGTTACAAATCATGAAGGCTATCCCTCCATGGCAGTAGACCCCGTCAGTGGAAAGCCCTTGTATGCCTGGCATGCCAATGCCGATGCTGATGCCGAGCTTGAAATCCAATTCACTTCCGATGCCTATATGTTTGATTTGTCTGGTCTCTTTAATGAGATTGTAGTGGCCGTGGACAATCCCCGCACGGTCTTGACTACTAATGACAGTGAATTCATCTGGCCCACCATTCAGATTGGCCCCTCTCCTGTCGATGGAATGCGCAGAGCCTATGTTGCCGGTCGCAATTCTGTAACTCACCATGGTAGTGGCGATCCCACCGAGAACCTCATCATTGCTTATGCAGATTTCAATGGAGATATGATTGAGGGTGGAACTGATCTGGTGTGGACCTATACCTCTATTCCCGAATTGGATCAATGGAACCATGCCGTAGGCGACTTCCGCCGTCCTAATTGCGCCCTGATCACCGATGAACTGGGTAATGTTTATTATGCCGGTTATCATATAGCGAGTGGTGCTGATGATACCGACCTTTTTGAGCCCAATTTGGATGTCTTTATGTGCCCAAATTACGGTGCAGGAACCTGGACCCGTGTTTCTACTGCGGGTAAAGTCGATGCTTGGGATCCCTTATTCCCCGATGGTACCCATGCCTTCAATCCTGAGGGTGAGTTTTTCTGGGACGTAATCAATTCCAGCCATTTAAATGCAGTTGTCAGCAGCGATGGCAAGATCATCGTCCCCATTCTGTATGGACTGCAGGGTGCAGGTAACACTTATTACCCTGCTTATCAAACTGTAAAGGCTACGATCTTTGATACCGCTACCCAAGAGTTTAGCCTCACAGAAATCTATCCCCAGAAAGATCCTGAAGACACCTTCAACCCATTTTTCATGCCTTGGGACACTGAAGCTCCCTGGGGTGTGGCAGAGTATGTGCTGGAAGGTGGTACTTACTATGCAGTATCGGAAACGATCTACCCCTTCCCGCATTGGGATAGGGAATTGCATGACGGTTCTATGGAGTTCCATTGCGGCAACCTCAAAGTAAGCGAGCCCAATGATGATGGCCTGATGGTAGCAGTATGGCAGGATTCTTATCGCGCCCAACTCTATAACATGTATCAGGATTCATATCCTGAACTGGCAGCTTTCGCCAATACTCCTGAAGTCTATATCTCGGCCAGTTCTGACAATGGTCTTAAATGGAGCGAGCCCATCGTGCTGAATAATGTGGAGACCCCCGCATTTGCAGGCCTCAAACCCATGTGGGTATATCCGGCCGATAAAGTAATCACCACCGGAACCGCTCCGGAAGGTAATAAAATTGGTAAGATCGGCTTCCTGCTTTACAATGATTATACTTGGGGTGCCAATGCAATAGCACCGCCTGCTCACTCTGTCAATGATGGTGGAGCTGTGATGTTTATGGAAATGCAGATTGAATTTCCTCCTCCTGTTTCAAATAATGATAACATCGCGCCTCAGATTACCAGTATGTTGAATCAAAACTACCCCAATCCTTTCAACCCTGAAACCAATATCAGCTTCGATATGCCTGCTAATGGCAATGCCAAACTGGAGATCTACAATGTCAAAGGCCAGCTTGTGAAGTCTCTTTTCGACGGCGCAGCACCCTTTGGCAGAACCAGCTTGGTCTGGAATGGCACCGATAATAGTGGCCAAACAGTTACCAGCGGTCTCTACTTCTA
>JAJBAY010000131.1 GCA_020532515.1 Candidatus Cloacimonadota bacterium
TCGCAGCTATGGCGGGGCAGAGGGAGTGGGCAGATCCACCACCCAGACCGTGGTCTATAGCTCTGTGGCAATCCTGATCATGGATTTCATCGTGGCCTGGATGCTCTTTGGAGCGATGTAACTTGCGCTGGCTCTTATTTTTACCGCTTATCTTTCTATTAGCATGTAGTCCTGCCGGTGAAAAGGCCCAGGCTCCCAAACCAAGCGATAGCAGCGCAGTTTTAAGGTTGTATGCCCCTTTGGAGTTTCGCACTTCCGGCCTGGAAAGAAGCGTGATCGAGGATTTTCGCAAAAAGCAGAATTGCAGCGTGGAGGTCAGGCTTTTTGATGATATCAATCTTTTGATTCAGGCTTTATCCAGCCAGCCGGATAGCATCGATGTAGTCTTTGGTTTGCCGGATTCTTTTGCCATCTCAGATGAGCTCAATGATTTCTTTTTACCCCATACCCCCACCCACAAAGATGCCCTGAACAAGGGGATATTTGCCGGACATTCATTTCGTTTGATTCCCTATGGTTTTTCCTATCTCAGCGTGATTTACAATAGCTCTTTGACCGAGCCGCCGACGTCCTTTGGGCAGTTGCAGGATGCTCGGTTCCTCAAGCAACTCGCTATGCTGAGTCCGAATTATTCAGGCCAGGGCAGAGCCACCGTACACTGGATGGTCTCTCTTTTTGGCAATGATGGTTATCCCCAAATGCTCAGAGCGCTGAAGAAAAACGTCTATCGTCAATATGATACTCATGCCGAGGCCATCGCTGCACTCAAAACGGGGGAAAGCATGCTGCTGCTGGGCCTTTCCACCTGGCCGGCCTGGCAAAAAGAGATCTCGGAAGATTCCGCAGGTCTAGATTTTATGCTCTTTGACGAAGGCAGTTTCCTGTATACCGAAGGCATGGGCATCCATAAAAACAGCAACAATCCCACCCTGGCTGGAGCTTTTGTGGACTTTATGCTTGCGCCCCCTGCACAAAAGATGATAATCTATAAATTGGGACTTTTCCCAGTCAATAAGAAGACCACTTTGCCCGCCTCCTTGAGCAATATCCCGCTCTCGCCCTGGCTGACGAACGATAAAATCAGAGCCCAGGGCATCAGGGAATACTCAGCAGAATGGCTGAGCGACTGGGATCGGGTGATGGGGATGTGATGGTGAAATGTAAAAGCAGCAATAACTAAGTATTTAGCTCAATTTTACTTGCAGTGTCCTCAGTAAATCAAAGGTATTCTTATATTCAATCCCAAAATGCTTACAGACAATTGGTATCGGGACTTTTGAGGTAACGTTAAGCTTGTTCTCATTGGTGACTAAAACAGCGTTATTAGCCAGTGAATAAGCAAGTATCCAGCTATCAGGTATACTGGCAAATTCGTCTTTTGCAGCCATTGGATAAGCTTTACTATCGAAAACCCAATTGATGATTCTAGTGTATGCCTGTATTACTTGAGGTGCATCTGTTTTCATAAAGTAAGGATGAAAATCCGTAGTTGCCCATTTTGCCAGGAGATCATATTCGGTTGGGTTCTTAGGATCATGGCCTTTCCTGAGTTCATCTTCTACCTGGGTAATACTTACAATCTTCCCCGTCTTAGCCAGCTTCAGTAAGGAATTCCAAAACCCAGGTGCGATATCAAAAGCATAATATGTTCTGTGCGCAGCGATAAATACGTTGGTGTCCAACGCGAATAGATTAGTAGCCATTAGATGCTATCCATTAGTGCTTTTTGAGCATAGGTGTCAAATGTTTTCCCGTAAAGGTTGGTCAATCTGAATGCGTCTGTGGGCTGTAACCCTCCATCTCCCATAGCCTGCACTACTGCTTGCATGAAGTTTTTCCCCACCCGCATACCTTGATTGTTATAGTAGTCACCTCCAGAAGCTGTCCTCATCTGTTCTTCGACCCTGTCCATATAATCCTTGTAGAATTTAAAGAACTTTACTTTGTTGATCAGCCTGAGGTCAAGCAATCTTCTGGCTATCACAATTTCGCTAACCTTATAAATCTTAGCCAGATCTTGATAGATGTCACTTTTGTCCAGGGTGGTGTCCCATGTTTTGCGTAAATTATCGGAAGAAACCAAGAACTCGGCCGCGACCTTATTACAAAATATTTCAACATCATCGTCAGCCGGTTGAAGTCTCGCCAGATCAAAGATAGCACTGGATCCACACCAAAGATGTGCGAGTTCATGAGCAAGGGTAAACATCTGAGCGGCTTTCCCATCAGCATTGTTTATGAAGAGAAATGGTGCAAAATCATCTTTGAGAACAAAGCCCCTGAACTCTCTGGGGTTTAGCTTCCTATGAGTGTTGTTTGCCACGATGCCATTGACAACGATGTTGATTTCGGATTTATCGGTCACTGTAACCAAATGTCTTAAAGCGAGTTGCCAAGTAGGGTGCTGTGCCGCCCAATCTTCTTTCAATCCCAAGTAATCCCTTATGCTGTTTGCAACCTCAACAGGGCTATCTGTACACTTTGCGGAGTTTATAAACTGCAATCTGGTAGCGCCGTTCTCAATCAGGTACTCCCGGAGCCACAATTGCCTTCTTTGCATGGAATATACTGTGTCTATCAATTCTGGAGATAAATTGATCGGATTTTCGTCTTTGACAGTTCTGAAATAAGGAATATTTATGCCATGATCCGGAGCTTTGGATAAAAAGAAGTATCCTATTGGAAGTCTTACTTTTTTGGCGAGTACTTCCAATTGCTTGAGAGTAGGATGCTTTTCTCCTTTCATCCAGTCTCTCAGCTTGGGAAACTTAAGCTCAAGGGCTCCTATTGGAAAGCCGGAACGTTCAATGCTCCAGCGAAGGACACCAGGGTTTATACTCACGGTCGGCATAATCTCAATCCTCTAATTTATTTCTTATTTTTATTATAAATCCATCTTGGAAGCAAGCAGGTTTTCTGTCAATTATTTTCGATGCTAGTATTCCCCTGTTTTTCAAGAAAGCCTGATTAAGCTCTGGTCTTTGGCTTCTATCTGAATAGAGTAACAATAGGACCCATTTTGGTTCTCTCCAAATATAAACTTATTACCCTAAAGGGATAGTTGGCCGGGAATCCTGCCCTGATTAACCCACCTTTTTGCCTCTCTCACAGGAGAAGAATGCCGCAAAAACGGAAATGTGTTGACAGATTTCCGAACAAATTATAGCTATCACTAAAGAGAAAAATAATTCTTAAGGAGTACAACCATGCCAAGAATGACGGTTGACCCAAACTACTGTAAAGGATGCGGCTTATGCATTGTTGCCTGCCCGAAAAAGATTAT
>JAJBAY010000038.1 GCA_020532515.1 Candidatus Cloacimonadota bacterium
AGCAGGCAGTGGATATACCTCTATCTTGAGGCGATGGCTTCGGTTAAAGTGATTGGTATGGATCAGAGTGGATACTGTGTGCTGAATCCCCCAAACATCCCCATGGTGGGATCGATTGTAATCAAGGATATTTTGGGAGAGCTGCGTAAGCAAGCCGAAATGCCTCCCAAGCAGAGAGCACCTTATCGCTCCAGAAAGCACCTGAATCAGCAGCAACAACAGTCGCTGTAACGCTTACTAATCGGGGGGCATTCTATGACACAGGAAGAGCAAGCACGGAAACTACGGCAAGAAATACATAGGCTCAGGGTGAAGAAGTTCCACTGGCCTTTGGATGCTTTTAAGTTCATCATGGATGGCATGGGCTATGGCAGTTCTTTAACGGCCTTATCGGAAGAGAGGCTGCGAGAGCTTAAGGCTCTGATGCTGAAGTATCGCAAGCATGGACGTCCAAGCGAGTTTACCTTCGATAAGCAGGGCAAGTATATGTTCGCACTTATGAAACGGGCCGGCTGGACTGAATCTCAGTTCAGGGCATTCACCATCAAACACTATTCCAAAAGCCACTGGAATCTGCTCGATCCTAAAGAACGAAGAGCGGTGATCGCTATGTTCCAGTCCTACATCAAAAAACAAGCAAAAGACCAGCTAAATACAGCTATTGATCCTAAGGAGGATTCAAATGAGTAGTAAGCCCAGCAAAACAGCCAAAGAACGCACTCTAACCGATGCTCAGGGTAGGGAATTCCCTGTGAAGGTTCTGCACACTGAGATAGTGGAAAAGGATGCCGCAGTCAAGAAAGCAATGGAATGTGCCCTCAAACTGCAAGAACGGATTATCAATGACAAACAGAAGTTGATCGGATTCATCGAGAGCTATCTCAATGACGCAGCTAAACGTAATGGCTTAGAATGGAAGGGTAATGCTCTGCTGATCAGCTTCGATGAGAAGTATCGGGTTGAGCTACGCTACCGGGAGAAGATACAGTTCGGCATAGAGCTGCAGCTTGCCAAGCAGAAGATCGATGAGTGCATCAGGGTCTGGTCAGTCGACTCTAACGATAATCTCAAAGCCATCATCAATGAAGCCTTCCAAGTGGATAAACGAGGTCAACTTGCCCGTTACCGTATCTTCGCTCTCCGTCGTTACAAGATCAAAGACCCGATCTGGAAAGAAGCAATGGAACTAATCGACAAGGCGATCATGGTTACTTCTACCAAACAGTACATCTCTTTTGCCGTCAGAGATGATGCCGGGAACTACAACAAGATAGTCCTCAACTTCAGCACATTGTAGAATCTGTCGCATCCTTATGCAGCAGAAATTGACCCAAAAGAGGGGGCTATAGATGATGACCGCAGTAATGACACAAGAAATCGAGGTGAGCGTGGACAGTTTCAATGACCGATACTACCGACCGGACGAGATAGCCGACATCCTGAATGTCGACAGATCCACCGTATATCGGATGATCCGAGACATAGCCGATCCACTTCCCGCTTACCGTATCAATGAGAAGGGGCCGCTCAGAGTTCATGGTAAAGACATAAACAAGTATCTGGAAACCCATAAGGTGAGACCTGAATATGAGTAATGCTTTAGAGTTCCGTGTCAAGCGGGACAACTGCAAGGAAACCTATCTCAATGGCAATACCGATCCCATAGAGCTGGCGGTGATCTTCGGAGTATCTGATATCACAGTCCGCAAGTGGATAAAGAGCGGTAAATGGGAAGATCTATTCAAGGAAGAGCGCAAGCTTGACCATGAGATCGGCATCGCCCGCAAACGAGCACTCATCCAGGCACTTAGAGAATATGCCAAGAACCCGGCAGATACTGCTCTGCAAAGCCTTGTATCACTCATTAAGCAGAATCAGAAAGACAATGAACCATCCAAGGAGTTGAATGATTACATCGTTCGCTTCTTGGATCAGGTGACCGACTTTATGATCGAGAAAGGTCATGAGACTCTGCTCAAACAGTTCCAGGGCATAGTGCTTGACCTTGCCGATTACTTGAGAGTTAGAAATGGATAAATATACAGCCACGGACATGGTTGCCTCCATACAAGCATACCTACCTACCCTCCATACCTACCAAACCTACAGACCCGCGGAGCCGTTGCCACCGGCTCCGCACTTTCATGGTTACCCTCCGAGTCCCGGTTATGTCTAAGAAGTTCATTCAGCGGCATAACAAGGCACTGGCGGAGATCGCTTCAAAAACGATCTCCGTCTTGCCTTTTATAGACGATAATCCCGAAGCCAAAGCTGAGCGGATAAAGCGTACTAACGGGACTGGATGGGATGCTTTCTCGTTCTTCTGTCACACCTATTTCCCGCATATCTTCCCACTACCTTTTTGCCCAGCGCATGAGACCATGTTCGATGAAACTGATAAGGGCTCAGGCATCATCGCCATTACCGGTTTTCGTGGGCTGGGCAAAACGGTGCTCATGGGAGTGGTCTATCCTATCTGGATGATTATCAAAGGTGAACGCTACATTATCCATACTGCAGCAGACAGCGATCTGGCACAGGAACGGACAGCCTTTACCTTGCACGAGCTACAGAACAATAAACGGCTCACTATGGACTATCCGGAGCTGCAGCCAATGGACAGCTTTGATCTGGACTTCTATCTCAAGAACAAAGCCAGGATCAGAGCCAGGAGCATCAAGCAGTCTCACAGAGGAACTATCAATCCCAAGACTGCCAAGCGACCCGGGCTAATCGTCTGTGATGATATCGATAAAGAAGAGAACATGGGTAACCAGTCCATCGGTAAGAGGCGCATGGAGAAGATATCACAAGAACTTGCCGGAGCACTGGCACCCGATGGCAGTGGCAAAATCATCTGGCTCGGTAACTTGGTGCATCCCAATTATGCCATCTGCCAGTTTCAGGAACTCATATTAGGCGAAATACGGGCAGATAATCATGATTTGGATACAACATGCCAATCAGTCTTGAAAACGCACCAGAAAGCGATTTTGCGCTTCTCTCTCGAAGATGTGCATGGCTTGACCTTATCATCGTAAAAACAGAATGACTCGTGATAAGTTGTTCCACTGTTCCACGAGTCATTCTGATCAGCAAAGATGCACGTCTAAGTTGAGTGATCAATGCATCTCATAGTTATTTGATACTATTTCACAATGCACATTTTCTTGGTTATTGCTTTGCCTTTGTAGGTCATCCGGTAGAAGTAAACTCCTGATCCCACTGACCTGTTGTTCCGGTCTCTGCCATCCCATACCAGTCTATGGTAGCCTTTGGTAAGGGACTCATACCGTATCTCCTTGACCAACTGCCCGCGAATGTTATAAATAGCCAGTTGCGCCGGAGCATCTTCTGGAATCTCAAAGGCTATTGTGGTAGTAGGGTTGAACGGATTGGGATAGTTTTGATGTAAAACAAACGAGATTGGAACTGGCGGAACGTTCGAACTTGCAGGAGTCGAATGCAGAAGTTGGTTGATGTATCCATCCAGGTTTCGTCTGAAGGTTTGCAATGATTTTGGGATGTACTGAGTGTATTTTCCCACATATTGGGCTCGATCATCTGCTGCATTCATAAGCAGGTAGGTGTATCCCAAATCTATTACCGCATAAATTGAGTCTGCTACAGATGGGGGATTCAATATGATATCCTCATACCAATCTACGACAGCCTGATAATCTTCCAACTTGAGATTGCAATAGTTGACCAGATAATCTGCCAGTTTTTCAATCCCTATCTCGTTATGTAGATTTGGTTCAGTAGCATAGAAGTGTTGCAGATCATATATTGCTGCACTGCCTGATCCGCCTGCGGCCATGAGTAACTTTGCAGCTTCTTCTTTGTACTGGGTGTCCGGGTAATTCTCTATCAAATCCTTGAATTGAATCACTGCCATGTCATTGTGTCCGATTCTCAGATTATACTTGGCAAGCTCAAATAGATCCTGATCTGCAGCAATTTCCGGTACCATATTGGATCACAAGAAAAGCGTTCAGAAGGTGAAATCAACCCTAGAGGATCAGACAAATTCCAATAGTTATATGAAACATCATGCTGAGTTGACTCATCGCAATTAGTGCACCGGAGCAAAGCATCTGACGGATGCAAACTGTCATAGATTAGGTTATGCCTAATATCCTTCGGAAAGCTATCATGGGTAAAAGCCATTTCATCCGAGTAATTATTGAAAAATGTCTGATAAGGAGGTTCTTTATTCCCAGCTAAGTACAAACTTGAGTTTCGCAAGCCTCCTAGACCAATATAGTTGTGTTTAACGGCACCGAACGAATTCATTTCGATGTTAGAGTGGTAAGCTTGGATTCCATAGCCGTATTGATTACCTTCGATGTTGTTTCCCCCTAAGGAAAAGACCTTCCCTTGTCCGGATTCGAATAAGGATATCCCAGTGTAATAGTTAGATATTGTATTGTCTGTGATTATGAAACTGGGGTAGGAATAGATACGAATTGCCGTCGAATCGGGTTTATCATGGAAGTAAGAACCGACTATGGATACAATCAGAGTGTCGTTGGATATGCTTGTATTCACGGCATCCAGGTTGGAAGCGGAGAACTCTGAATTCCTAACCACCAGACTCTGATTATTGTGGGATAAAAAGCTATTGTTGAAGACACTGTTTTCAACACTCAAGAATGTTGCTTCAGTTTTCAGTTTAACTCCCAAAGCACTTGTCCCAATCAACGAAACAGGAGTTGCATCCTTAAGTGTGATATGATAGCCGGGAATAGGTGTTTCAGAAACAAACGATACGTTATTACGGGCTTCTAGAGTGCTGTTTTCCACATACAATGAGCCATTTTCTTCAAAGAATACTGAAACGTTATCATCAATAACCAGTATTTTACCGTCAGATATGATTATTGGGGTAACTATTGTTATGCACGTGTCATCCCAGATCGTTAATGAGTCAACAGGGCTGCCTTCTATTGTTGTCCCGCTATACTCATAAGCACCTATGTCAATCCTGCCACCAACGATTCTATTCCTTAAGTTCAGATCTGTCAGAGTGTGATACACATTTACATCACCGTTGTTTACGCAGGGACTATCGGGTTTGAGATTATAGTTGTGAGAGTCATTGATCAATAGGGGAGGTTGATCTACTTCACCATAACAATCATTATAGGTTATCATAGAACCAGTTTGACACTCTACGGCACTCGGTGTTTGGCGTATAAAGCTGTTATTCACAGGCATAGATGACCCATTATTCAAACGTGCTTCAAAGCCAATTGGTGCTGAATTCGACCAATGTAAGTTGTTTATTGAGTTCAGTCGTGATCCATCAATAAACACTCCGCCTCCAGATACTGAACCGACATTGTGGGCTATAGTGTTGTTGCTAAAGTCGACTTCGGAATCTTCAAGATACAATCCCCCACCGTTTACGGCGCTATTACTGCTGATCTGGTTGTTAACCAAGATGAGTCCATTTGAGTTTTGAATGGCTATCGCACCACCCTTGTCATTACATGAGTTGGCAATAAACTTCGAGAGGCTGATTTCCACATTGGACTCGCAGTCTTGCATCCTGACAGCACCCCCAATAAGGCAACTTGTCGAATCTGCAGTTCCATTTACATTGAACAGGTTCCTGGAGAGGTTATTCGGTGAGTCTATATTGATAAGTTGGATCGCACCACCAAACTGGGCTTTATTGCCGTTAAACGTATTATCTGAGACATTAGACACTGAATCATTGTTAAGGATGGCACCTCCGGCATAAGCATAGTTAGAATCAAAGGAGTTCTGGTTAATAACTGCTATTGCGCCACCAACAACACTAACAGCACCTCCTCCATAAGCCATTGAGCGAATTCCTGATTTATCAGAACCTAAGGCGATACTATCAAAGAAGTGATTACCAATAATCCGCAGAAGCCCAGCGTTTGCGTAAATACTCCCTCCAGAACCAGATGCTGAGTTGGCATGAAATTGGTTATCGAGAATAGCATGCTCAACACTGGATGTCTGACTATTGATCAGCGAGATCGCTCCACCACAAGTTCCATTTACTTCAGGAGTGAAACTTGTATCAAGAGGATAACCCGCAGTGTTCAAGCTGAATAGATTGTCTTGCAGATGCAGCTTGGAGTAATTAGAACAGATTGCACCACCGGAGCCTTCTTTCACCTTGTTTGAAGTGAATTGGGAATTTGTTATTAGTATGGAATCCTGGAGAGCTATATTAGTAACATAAATCGCTCCACCACTGTCAGATGCCTGGTTACTGCTGAAAGAGCAGTTGTCGATCTGAATAGCAGGATAGCCATTGATGTACATAACCCCGCCATTTGAGGCATCATGCCCTGTATGTATAGTACCTGAGTAGGCTTTCCCGTTGGAGAATGAGCAATGCAGAAAGGTTGAACTCCCTGCAGATATCCCACCTTCAAAGTTAAAGCCATACCAGGATGGGTTTCCCGGTGCTGTACTAAAGCTGATCCCTGCGGTCTCTGTTCCTTGAGCATCAACTGAACCATTTACTTTGATCATCGAGTTATTCTGAGCCAAAAACGATACTCCGGGATCGAGATGCAGGGTTCCAGTATTTGTAACGTTCAAATCATTGATGAAATGGGTGGGGGAATAGGTTATCTCAACATAGTCAGGTATAGTATCTCTTGTGCATACCCAGTACTGACCCATAAACTCGTAGGCACCTATGTCGATTATGGGTGTACCATTACTGACATTGATCCTGGGGTTTCCCAAGGCATCCTCCCCATCCAGGTTTGAATCTCTTGTACCCCCATTCACACACAACGATGTTTTATAAAGCTGATAAGGGGTAGGACTTGCTGAATCAAATGCAGGATCATCTAACAGGCAATTCTGAGTAGATGTTCCCTGCAAAGAACCACTTGTGATTTGCAGCGTGTCCTCTATTGCGCAATTGACCAGATCAATAATCTGCCCATTAAGGCAGTGGATTGAGTTTCCACTTGATTGGGAATTATCCCAGATGATGGTATTTTTAATTACTATGCCCAGAGAATCGCAGACGATTGCACCACCCATACCTGATGCGATATTGTCTGCAATAGTGTTGTTGTCAAAACGTCCCACAGAATTCTTCAGATAAAGGCCAGCACCTATTGAAGCATGGTTTTGAACAACTGCATTGCTGACTATAGAACCGCTCCCATCCTGATATATGGCACCACCAGCAATTGCGGATGACTGACGGATCTCATTTGATCTAAGAATACGCTGTTCCGTTAGCAGTTTCGTGCTTCCTCTATCTGCTTTAGATACTGGATTTTGAATATAGATTGCCCCACCCTTACCATTAGCCGATGCAGCCAGACAATTTGTGAAGTTGTTGCGGGTGATAGCATAGTTTGAATCAAACAATGCCAGTGCTCCGCCTGAGTCATGTGAGCTACAGTTAGAGAAGGATGAGTTTTCTACTTCAAGATTACCCTCATGTGACGTGATAGCGCCTCCGCTAGCGAGGGCAATATTCTGGTTAAAAGATGTGTTTACAACATTCATCGAAGCAGTTGATCCTACTACGGCAATTGCTCCACCGATATTGGCGGTATTCAGAGAAAAGTCCGTTCCTGCACCGATTGTTAACTGTCCACCAGCATGATAAACAGCACCTCCAGTACCATTAAGATCACCATTCTGTTCAAACACACTGGACGATATCGTCACATTGCTCTGGTCTCCACTGACAGACAGTGCGCCACCATTAACCGCAATGTTACTAATGAAATTCGATTCCGACACAGTAACCAAGGCATCACTGGAATATATTGCTCCTCCGCTTTGAACTGCTTGGTTATTGTTGAACTCAGTATTCTCAATGACTAACTCTGAACCAAGTCCCTCTGTTGCAATCGACCCACCTCTCACTGCAGCATTATCAGCAAACACAATATTGTCTATCAGGATTTTCCCATTGCCAAGATAGATGCAACCACCATCATAATCCGACCTATTGCCTTGGAATACAGAACTATTGAGCAATATACTGTGATATCCCTCGGAATGGATTGCCCCGCCACCTTCTTCAGTACGATTGTAATCATTTGCATTGAACACAAATACGCTATCCATGCGGGAAGTCCCGTCTGCATTGTTCAAAAAAGCAATACCCTTCCACCCGGAAAGCGAGTCGACTCCTGCAAAAGTTACACTAAAATGCTGGTTCAATGAACGCCTGGCATGTAGTTCCCCATACACTCTGAACATACTGGTAGAATCAGCTTTTACAGCAACCTCAGCCTTGTAAGGTCTGATAGTGAGTCTCGTCTGAGAACAAACCTCAACATTAGATTTTATCTCTATCTGAGGGCAAACCCATAGAGTATCAGCAGAAATCACGTTTGATACTTCTAGCTCGCTTGGGTTATTAGTCACCACCAGCGGGATTCCTTGACCAGATAACTCTATAGTTCGGTCTGGATCGTAGGGGTCATTGCTCGTTAATGTTATCATACCACTGTAATCAGTTATTAGATAAGGGATATATCGAGCATGAACAAATATTGAGTCACCGGGCGGTATGCTTAGTTGCTGCATCTGTCCCAACCCGTACCAAGTGAGATTTTTCACATAATCAATAGAGCGTGGACTGGAACCCTGACGCTGATAGAGATCAGTGGTTACCGAAGCAAGGCTTAGCGAACCTGATGATTGTCTTGTCTGATTGCCACGCGATCTATCTGAACCACTATTCCTTTCAATTGGAGCAACCACTGTGTTTTTCCGCTCCGGCTCAAGAGAATCGCTAATCGCATACTGAAAATCTGCAGTAACCTGAAGAGAGTCGATCACCAATTCTGCATTACCTGTGTTTTTGAAGATTACATACTCTCTACCAAAGGAAGGTGTGTTGTTAGCCGGGAAATCTCCCAGAACAAGGGTAGAATCTGACATGCTGAGTTCAGCCGCCCGACCTATTCCTGAGACATGGATTACTACAGACTGGTAGAGACTGTCACTGGTAGCGATTGTGATGAATTTGTTCAGATAATCCGTTCGATGATAGGTCGGTAAGAACGTAACTTTCAGATCGACAAAAGACTCCAGACTATCTGGGCTATTTGAGTTATATCCCGTTGGAACCGTGAGTGGAAAAGTCTGATCTACTGTGAAACCTGTTGGTAAGTTTATGCTATAAAGCTCCAAGTCCTCCGTTCCAATATTCGCAATCCGGATCGTGCTGTCCGCCACACAGAATACATCAACCATGCCAAAGTCTATCATGGCATCGCTGATCGTCAGTTCCGGTTTCATTATCTCTATTGCGCCGATATCTAAAGATCGGCCTGAAACCCGGGGATTACCCATAACATCTACATAACCTCTAATATCGGTTTCTTCAAGTATTGCTGCATTCCCTGCATTTAGCAACATTGATGATTGGGTAGGCACGATGAAACCCGCGCTGTTGGTATAAACCGCACCAAATTGCCCAGTATAAACAGTATCTACAATGGCAGCAATAGATAGATTGATATTCTGTTCGTAATTTGGAAGATAACAATGGCTTAGTTTGAATTCATGCGTGGACGCAAGATTATCAGAAGTAATTTGGTGATTATCGCTACCGCTGTTCCAAAACAGACAATTTATTAGACTAACATCGTTTTCCAGGGTGCTTTTCAAGGCATTTCCTTGATTAGCAAAAGAACAATTGTATAATGATAACACATCATTGAGGCCTTCGGTGTGGATCGCCCAGCCATTTGTTGGTGGGCTCAGTTGCCCTGTGTTATCACTAAAGTAGCAATTATACACATTAACCTTAGAAGAATCTGCAGGAGTACCCGTGATGTGTATAGCTCCACCTCCGGTTAAATATGTCCGATTACTTAAGAACAATGTGCTGATAATCTCTGCATTTGTATTCTTCAGGGATAGTCCAGCTCCATGATGATTGGAAGTATTAGTTGCAGTATTCGAGCGAATCGTAGAATAGTGCAATTGAAGAGTGCCATTCTCAGAGTAGATACCACCCCCAGCATTCATCTCAATGACACAATTATCGATAACTGCTCTATTATAGTTCTGAATTGATAAAGCCCTTCTACTTGAATGTTTTACTGTGCAGTAACTAAGAGTCAAATTGGGTTTTATCGCATCATTTGTTTAGTAAATATCAATTCCATCCCAAGTCTGAGTAGAATCAGAACAAACAAAGCTTATCGGTTGGCTTTCGTTTCCGCTGGCAATAAGCGTACCTTTAACAATAATCTTCTTTCCTGGAGCAATTCTAACAGAAACGCCTTTGTCAATTATTAAGGCTTCTCCATTATCAACAGTGAAATCATCTGTAAAGGTAACATCGGTAACATAATGAAAAATTCCAGCATAACCAACAGGATCATCCCGTCCAACAGTTAACTTTCCCGATGCTTCCCATCTCAACTGAGCTGGATTAAATTCATCCCCTGGATTTAGTGGCCAGTTAGAAAATACGGGAAAAAAGTCAGGTCTATTTACCTTGTAATATGAATAGTTACTGTCCCACACATCAGAATCCCATTCTTTGTTACTGTTAAAAACTTTCCCCCAAAAGTTGATTGCTCGTTGCTTTGTGCTCTTTTCAAACTGAGGATCTCCCTTTAATCGCCTCGGAAAAGCATAAAAATTAGACAAAAACCAGTGGGTACATTTCATATAGTTGTTAACAATTAGCTGACGTGGTTGACAAAACCATGCATCCCATGGAATGTTACCCGGGGCTAGGTTGAAGAAGACACTTTCAATAGCCCAAGGCCCATAAGTGTGCATACCGATATCGTTGATTCTGTTACGTAGAAATGTGTTCTTCAGCCCGTTTTTTCCGTGGAATGAATCTACCCAAATACATCTGATGCTATTTCCCTCAATTAGATTCAATGAGGGTCCATTTTCTGTATCTAAGTAACTCCCATAATATTCACTAGTAGGCTGACCATGTATGACTATATCGCCAGTATATTCTTGTCCGTAGAGAACGGAGTTTTCACTATTAACAGGATCTCGAATGTAATTATAACTGATGACATTGTACTTTGATCTATCCGCAACAACTACCCCATGACGTAGATGTGTAAAAATATTGTTCTCAATCAAGCACTGCTCGGTATAATCACCCAAATATGTACCATATCCGAATCCTCCGCCTCCATGATCGACAGCGTTTACAAATAGGCAGCCTGATACCGATACATGATTAGTAACATTTCCCAATGATCCCCGGATAAATAAATGATTTTTATATGGCACATTACTCTCTACTCCACTTATCCAGCATTGTGTTGCATTATAAATAAGTATATTATTACCACGTTCATTAGTCCCATGAAAACTTGACTCGCTGTGATAAGCAGAATGCATATTCGTTTCGACATAAACCGTCAAAGAATCAAAAACAGCGCTTATGAAGTTTGCATTATATTGACTCCTACTTATATTAATATCTTCTATACCTACTCTTGATTTCGAATTCCTAATCTCAAAACAATTACTACGATACTGCTCTATAGTCATAGTGTTATTTTGGGTGTCTCTTATATCAAAATAAACATATGTAGAGTTCGATCCACTCCCTTTTAAACATATGTTGCTTGGAAGTATTAATGTTTCTGTTAATAGATACTTACCAGCGGGTATGATTATCCTTGATTGAAATGGAGGGGTTGTCTGATTTCTTGAAATCCATTCAAACAACTCCCTAAATGATACAACATCGTTGGTTGTTTCGTCCAAATCAGCACTAGGTACTGGATTATTATTTATGTCGACAATCCAATCTGGAAGCGATAACATATTATATGTAGAGTCGGCTACAGGTATAGTTTGTAGACCAGCTGACATCCAGGAAGCATAGACGTTATCTTCTGGTGCTAATTGCTCATCAATAATGTTAGTGGAGTAGATATTTGTAGCGCAAAAGAACAGTATCACAATATAATAAACACAATGTTTCACACTTATCTCCTTGCCAAATCACAATAGAAATATACCATTGAGCCATCCCAGGCACTTGCCAAGTTCCTTACTTGATCTATCGATACACTGGATGGAATACCAGCTACAAATTCGCTTACATGATTACTAACTAAATATTTCCAAATTTCATCATGTTGTTTTGAGGGGTAATAAATGACATCACCTGATTGAGAAGATGAGAACAATCCATAACCACCAACAACAGTTCCAGACTCAATACATTCCTCGCTGCTGTAAAGCAAGTTTATAACTTTGAGCAAGCCCGGATCACAGATCAAGTGAATTTGGTCATCTGACAAATAAAACCGATGCGTTTCAGCACAGCCAGTACCTACAAAGGCAAGATCAGAGCCGTCAAGATTAGACTTATTTAGCTGTCCAGGTAAAGTGAAATACAACTTTTTGTCACTTTCGTTGTAAACTAAGTTGGCAAGGTACCGTCCGAGGGAAGGAAGAGTAACGATTTCCTGGGTTTCCATATTCAGGTAAGCTCCATAGTTTGTGTAATCTTTTTGCTGGTTGATCTGAGTATATGAACTGAAGCACAAGATGTTTCCAGATTTTGAAATCACAGGGTTTTTGTAACGACTTGCAGAGATATTTGATGTTAACTGTCTTAGATGAAGAGTTGGATATGTAAGTTCATATAGATTCCTATTTGCACTAAAATACATCTTAGAGCCATCAGATAGCTGTGAAACTCTGCTAAGCTGGTCATTTATTAAGGTATCAGGTGTTATCCTAACTAAGCTTAAGTCTTGCGGGTCATGCAACCACATAGCATCGGAGTAGATTAGAAGTTTGCCATCAACCATTGAGTACATTTCTTTGATGCCTGATGTAATGAATGGGTCTTTTTGGATCAAAGTAAAATTTGTACCATCTGCATTAATGCTACATAACCATGTCTCTAATGGTTGTGGAAGAGGATCGGTAATGCAAGAATTCAACAATAGCGTGAGACCCGCCAATATAGCCAGATGTAAGTAACTTTTCATACCTTCCTCCTACCTTTCTGCTTTGTTATATATTTTGAGCTGAAAGGCACTTTGTTTAACCAGCCCATGATTGCCTTCAAAGACTTCTGTATTATCCCAATACACCGCCATTAGCTTGGCTGGCAGTAGCTTGGGCACCGATTCTGAGAAATAGACTTTGCTTAGTTCCTGCACAGTGTGTCTGATTTCAGGAGTAATGCCTTCCATAATTGGCACTTCAAGAGCCCTTACGAGGCAATTCAAGCTTGACCTTTCCAGCGAGAAGTTCTCTCTTTGAGTTAAACTCGAAAACATAGGTTTAGTAATGCCTTCCGGTAAACTGGGATTACTTGCTCTGGTGTTTTGACTCTTCATAGTCAGCATTCTGGTTTCCACTTCAGAAGATGAGAGCAGTTGTGGTCTTTGCTCTACCCCGTCTTCATCATATCCCCAATACTCCAACAAGGTATTACTCTGAAGATCAATTCGGTAATACAGGATGTTACCTTCGAACTCCTCCTTGATTGTAGAAACATATCCAATTCGCTCAGTAACCTCCAGGCTGCATAGTTCCGGTTCTTCCCTTTGTGAAGGGTGATCCGCAATCTCATATTGGACATAATCCCCCGCCAGCAGGTCATTCCCAAAGCGATATGGGAAAGTTGATTGCACATAAGCCAGCATATCCCTTTGAGCTTCAGACTCCACTTGAGAGTCATCTTCATAAGCGGTTGCCCATCCCATCGAGCAACACAGCATCATAACAAAACATGTGACAAGCACCATATTACGGTATTTATCCATCTCTCTACTCCTACTTTTTCTACTTGAATTCATGTAATTAATAATCGCATTGAATGTCAATAACTTTCTCTGTCGCATCCTTATACATCCGTATTTGTGTTAATGCAGTGTACTGGCTTCTTTGCTTTGGATTGAGTAATAACTGACATTGCAGGGAGATACAATGCAAGCTAAATTATTGGAACGTATGAAATAACAACTGCTGAGACATGATGGTCTGCGACTGAAGCCTTACCGCTGCACAGCAGGTAAATTAACCATCGGAGTGGGTCGGAATTTGGATGTTTGTGGCATCTCCCAGAGGGAAGCTTATGTACTCTTAGAAGACGATATTCTGCAGTGTGAGAGGCAAATTCTGGCTGAGATTCCAAAAATCTATCTTCAGATTGATGAGGTACGTAAGTCGGTGCTGCTCAATATGTGCTTTAACATGGGCATAAAAGGACTACTTAGCTTCAAGAATACGCTTGCGTTCATTGAAGTAGGTGACTGGGAACGGGCTGCCAATAACATGCTTGTATCCAAGTGGGCGAAGCAGGTAGGTCGCAGAGCCATAGAGTTATCCGAGCTAATGAGGAAAGGTAAGTGATCCCGATCCCTGTCGAGACAGCCGATGTGATGGCAGTGCTCAATCTGCCCAAGGAGATGGAAGACAATCTTGTGTTCAAAGAGCATCGCATAGTTGTTTTGGAGATGATCCGGGCTTTGGTTCTGCCTGAGCATTATGTTCGGGCAATTCAAGAAGAGATGCCAGATGATGATCCCTTCCTGATCTCTTTTCGTTTTGGGTTTTGTTTCCTGATGCTGCACAGCACAGTCGAGTTCCTCAATTTGAAGACCCTGGGCGAGGGTATCGTCAAGACTGTAGGTTTAGACCAATCTGCTACCGAACTGCTCACAGGTGGCGAAATTGACGCATTTAAAGCCAAGCTCGAGCTGCGAGCGTTATCCATACTTCGTGAGTATCTCAATCCAAGTGGCCTGCAGAGATTGGAAGAGCTTAAACCGAGGCTTCCGAGATCAATTCGAGTGGGGGTGATATGAGATTTTACCACGAATCAACACGAATAAAAAGCACGAATGGGCACGAATGATGGGTGACGATATTATGAGAGAAATCTATCTGGCTATTTATACTGCTCTGGAGAGTCGTCTGCACCTAATTGGCTCTGTTATTGATGCCGAGTCCCGCAAGGAGATTCTGGCACAGCAGATCTATGACAAGGGCGACTTCTACGGCAATACCGGCTATCTGCTGCAGACCACCGATACTGCCATGATCCTGAGAGTGGGCTCCAACGTTAAGCATGAGCCTTTCGTTTTGGGTGGCAAAGTGCCTTCCTGGACTCCGATTGCCCCGCTGATCGCTTGGGTCGAACGCAAACACCTGTCTTGGACCGACAAAGAGACAGGGAAAGCTCTGACCGTAGCCGAGATCGCTTATCTCATCAGGGGCAAGATCAAAAGGGAAGGCATTGCTGCCCGTAATGTGTTCGCATCTGTCATAGCTAACCGGGAGCAGTGGATTTATCAGCAGTTGAACGATATCGAGGTGAGCCTGTGACCGCACTTGAGAAATATCAAGCCGAACGCTATCGCATCTCTGAAGCTCTGAAGCTGGCAGGAGTGGCAGAGATTCTCTACAGCAAGGACAATATTCCCAAGAACCTGCCTTGCGCCATCCTGATCCTCGACTCCGAGACAGGTAAGCATGGCACTTCCCGGCAGTACGTGGATACCGATATCGCCTGGACGGTCTTCCTGATCGTCAATGCCCAGAACGTCACTGATCCAGACATAGAGATATACTCGCTCAAAGAGAAGTTCAGGTCTATCTACATCCAGCTGATGAACCGGGATCTGCCCAGTGTTGAATACTATACCAGCCGCATTGATGGCACACGCCTGGTCAGAATCGCCAAGATCGACCTGCTGAAAAGCGGTACCGGAGCGGGCTCATGAGAGTGATGCGATTAGGTGCCTATAACCTTGCGATCAGCTCTGCAAGTGATCTCTTGGAGACCAAGTATAAGCCAGATCCCATTGATCTATCCAAGTTGAGTAGAGTCGGCAAGCAGTTGGTATCCAAGGCAGCTGAGACCAAGAAAGTGGTCTCACAACCCTACTCCATGAGCAATCTGCTCAACCTTCTTGATACCGATGAGTATCACTCCGGTTGTATCGATGCCCTGACTATGGCAACCATCATGCAGTTTGAATGCAAGAACAGCCAGGTTAAAGCTTGGATGGAAGCTGCGGAGTTCCCAGCCTGTGAAGACCAGACTACTATCCTGGCTGAGATGATCAAGTTCTATCTCGCCAGTGGGAATGGCTTCCTGATCAAGATGCGTAACGCACAGGGTCAGTGGATGGGACTGGAACGCATGCTACCCTCTGAAGTGCAGATCGTGGAGAACTATGACGAGTTCGGTTTCTTTCGACCTAACTATATCCAAGTGAAGAACAACCAAAAGAAGGACTTCGCCTATGCAGATATCATCCACATCAAAAAGAGCACCCACAGGTCGAACGCCTGGGGTCTGGCCTGCCTGCCTATAGCGATCAATGTTGAGATACTCTCCGAGATCAAGACATTTGACTATAACAACTTCAAGAACGGTCTCATGATCGATTACTTCATGATCGTGGAAGGTGGCACCCTCAGAGACGGCACCGTTACTGACGAAGCTGGCAATGAAGTACTGACTGATGCCTATACCGAGATCGAGAAGGCACTGATCGAAGTTAAAGGCAATGCCAAGAGCCACTCCACAGTCCTGATCGAGAGTGAGAGCCGGGATGTGAAGATACGCCTTGAGCCACTGCGCCAGCAGGATCGAGAGGGTGGGTTTATCACTCTGAAGAAGGACTTGCGGGAAGGTATCTTCGCTTATCACCGGGTCCCGGCAAGGATCGTCTCACAGCTTATTCCAGGGCAGCTTGGTGGAGATAATAAGAGCGATATGCTGATGTTCTACCACTTCGTAGTCAAACCGCTGCAGAATCGCCTGGCACGCACCCTGGCAATAGAATTCAACTATGAGTTCGGATGGAATGTAACTCCGGACGACTTCAACTTTGGTAACTTAACTGAGAAGCTGCAATCTGCGGATGAGCAGCTCTTTATGCAGAACCGCAATCTATGAAACACCTAAATAGCAATCACCAATATCACAACACCATAGGAGGTACTGTGAATATATTCGGAACCAAGAGCAGGATCGTCCAAAAGGGCGAACTGCGTAATGTGGAAGTCGAGCTGGTCTCGCTCCTCTTTGATGAGATGAACCCGGCTAACCAGAAGGGCTTTGTGGTCAAGAATGCCAGTGGCAGAAGCTTTGAACACAAGATCAACTCCACCAAGTTCAAGAGTGAAACATCTGGCACTCAGGGACGTCTTTACGTCACTCTGATGGAACCCAACATCCATGACAGCCAGGGGGACTATTACACTCGGGAAGAGATTCAGAAGTCCTGTGATCACTTTGCCAAGCATGGTTTAGTCGGTAAATGCGATGTGAATCACAATATGCAGCCAGTGCCGGAGTTCACCGTAGTGGAGAACTATATCCTCAAGACCAGCGACCGAGAGCATTTTCCAGATGCTAAAGTGGGTTCTTGGGTGCAAGTTCTCAAATGCGAAAACCTGCAAAGTGAACTCTGGCAGAAGGTCGAGAAAGGCGAGTTCAATGGTGTCTCCATCTATGGACGGGCTGATGACTACAGTGGTACCGAAGCCAGCCTTGCCGAGATCAAGAACGAACTGGGCAGCTTACGTAAGGTAGCAGAGTTGAATAACAACAGTGAGATGCAGAAAGGCATCACTGCCATTACAGAGCGGATTACCGAACTCGAGAAGAGTAGTGGAACCGTGATCGTCTCCGAAGCCATCAAGAGCATCGAGAAGAGCCTGAAAGACCTATCTGTTACCATGAGCAGAGCCATCTCCAAGTCCATACCCGGAGAGCCGGATGCCAACCAGTTGAATGTGGACAAGGAAGTCACCATTGATGGTAACAAGATCGTGGTTAAGGCAAGCCACCGTGAGATCTACAAAGGCATCTCCGATGTCGATTCCGGTAAAGCCATGAACATCCTGACTGCCAATACCACTTCACTGTTTATTGATGAAGTGATCGGTTCTCAGCCGGGTGATACCCTCTCAGACATCTCGGTTATACCACTACTCAAAGATGAGAAGATCGATGTGGGCTTGATCGATGACCTGGTCTTCAAGAACTCACTTGATGGAGCATTGACTGCTCAGGGCGTATCCACAGCCGATCTGTCTGTTCCTACCGGGATACTCAATGCCGAGTTTACCTTAGGACGTGATGTAGTCGAGTTCTACAAGGACAAGTACGGTGAGGATGCCTTCGGAGCCTATGTGGAGAACCATATCGCCAAGAAGACCGAGAAGGCCATCCGACTGCTCCTGTTCAAAGGTGACAGAGCATCTGGTACTGATAAACTCAAAGCCTTGAACGGCATCATCAAACTCGCCACTACCGCCACAGATGTGACTGATATCGATAACGATACCTACGTCACCTTTGCCGAACGCTTCGAAGCTGCTCTGCTTAACTTCTCCGATGAGATACTGGAAGAGCAGGAGAGCTTCAAGTTCTATGTCTCCCAGAAAGACCTCATCCGTATCAGAAGTGAACTCGCCAAGCGTGAGACTGCTGCCGGAGACCGTTTACTGCTCGAAGGTGGCAACGTATCCTTTGCCGGTATCCCCGTCAAAGCCAGGCTGATGCCTGATGACTATATCATCGGTGGACTACCCAAGTTCATCATTATCGGTTACCGTACCGATGCCGAGCTGAAGGTTGAGCACCATGGCGCAGACTGGAAGTACCACTGGTACATCCGTATCCGTCCCGGCATCACCTATATCTCCGGCTTCATCAAAGTGTTCAAACTAACCACCTAAGCACAAACCATAATAGATTAAAGGAGAATCAATGGACTTCATCATTGCCAACCAAGCCTTCATCTTAGGGCTTATCACCACCCTGATCGTCTGGATCATTTTCCGTGTAACGGGTAAGACCTTGGATAAGACCAAGATCAATTCCGCTCTGGCGATTATTCTCGATATCATCCAGGATATCAAGATCAACCCTGCCACCAAGAACCTCGATGACTATGCCAAGAAACAACTGGCAGTGGAGCGAGCCACCAAGAGCCTCCCTGCCAAACAGACTAATCTGGTCATGAAGGTCTTTGGCACGATCGGGGGAGCAGTGGAATACGTCTTCCACAACCGTAAATGGCTGTTCAGCATCGGCAAAGCCATCAAGGGGATATTCTAATGCCTCCCACACCAATCTCTCAACCCACATATCCGGCTCCTATGACGGAGTCGGATTTGCAGTTCAATGCCCTGATGGACGTGATGGTGGCAGACGATATCTACTTCGGCATAGGTGCCTATACCGAGACCGATGTCAATACGCTATATGCCACTCAAGGTAGTGTCAAAATCGAACTGAGCACCAACTTCGATCTGCTTGGAGAGCTTGCTGAGAAGCCCGGCAAGGCTGATTCCAAGATCACCAAGCTCAAGACCCGGAACTATGCCATACCAGGTAAGCGAACCTCCACTGTGGAACTCAGTATCGTTGGTCTTTCTGTGAGGCAGAAGAACTTCCTTGAGAGCAGTGCTTTCATGGGTAAGAACACTACCATCGTGATCTCATCCAAGGGTATGGACCGAGTGGTCATCTTCAATGGCTTACGCTGGACGGTGGACTGGTCGGGTGAAGCTGATGGTCTGTTCACAGTAGTAATCTCCACCGAGTTCTCCGGAATCACCAACGGCAAGATATTCCTGCTTAAGGACATCCCGGCAGGAGCTTAGTTAACAAACGTATAAACAACCAAGGATTGAACATGGATTGCCAATGTAAACCCGAGATCAAACAACGCATCGACAGCGTGCATGAGGAGATCTACGGCAATGGTAACAGCAATAACTCACTGGTAACTCGTATGGCGAGAGTGGAGACGAACATGAAGCTGCTTCTGGGCGTCTCCACTACCCAGTTCTTCATGCTGATCGGCGTTGCCATCAAGATGTTCTTTGGACAATAGAAAAGGAAATACAATGAAGCGAGAACCCAAACTCAGCTATAACCAGTTGCGGCAGATACTTTGTCTCACCATCTCCAACCAGACCCTGAAAGCCAAACTTGAGGACTTCCTCTCCGGCAAGGTGACCAAGGTAAGTGAAGTGGAACTGCTGGAACTAATTTCTCAATCGGAAGCCGATAAAGAGCTGATCCATATCCTCTCCCGACAAGACCCCACCGATATGGATGCACTTGATGCCCTGGAGTATATCTCTGCTTTTTTCGTCTATATCAGAGCCAGCAAAGAGAGGTTCAGCGTTTGGCTCGGGAGTTTCGGATTAGCAGTGACCAGCGAAACAAAGCCAGATACCCCTACGAGGGCTTCGAAATGATTATGCGTAAGCTTGGCTTTACCACTGAGGACTTTGCTAATCTCACCCTGCCGGAGCTCTACTTGAGGCTCTGTCTTACCAGTACAAGAGGAGACATTTAATGGATGCTTTAATCGGATGGATCGGTGGCAAACGGCTGCTGAGAAAGACCATATCGCAATACGTGCCAACTGACATCACAGGCTACATTGAATCTTTCGGTGGGGCTGCTTGGATGCTGCTCTTCAAGGATAAGTGGGGAGACTTAGAGGTCTATAACGACCTCGACTATCGTCTGGTCAATCTCTTCCTGCAGGTGAAATACCATCCTGATGAGCTGATCAAAGAGTTAGACTGGTTAGTAGCCAGCCGTAAGCTCTTTGGTGATATCTTCAAGCAGGAAGGCTTAACTGAGATACAGCGGGCAGCGAGGTTTATGTTCCTGATCACCCGTAGCTTCGGCTCAAAAGGCGATAGCTTCGGCACCTCTCAGAAGCGTGGTACCTCCAGTATGTATAACCGTCTGGAGCGTATTAAAGCTCTGCACAAACGCTTGGACATGGTTATCATCGAGAACCTCTCCTACGAGAAAGTGATTGAGAAGTATGACACCAAAAGCAACTTCTTCTACTGCGACCCACCCTACATGCTGGGCTATACCTATGAGAACTCCAAGCAGTTCAGTCATGAGACCTTGCGGGATATTCTGAAAGGCATCAAGGGACGCTTTATCCTTTCCTACGATGACAATCCAGAAGTGCTGAAGTTCTACAAAGGCTACGATATCAGGCATGTAACCCGCACCAAAGGTATCAACCGCAAAGAAGGTAAAAGTGAGTTCAATGAAGTGATCATCGCCAACTTTGATCTCGTAGAAGCTGATCTGGATACTGCCAAACCCAAAGATAAACCCCAGGCTAAAACCACCAAAGAAATCAGGGGGATATCATGAACAGCATCATCTCCTGGGTAGGTGGCAAGCGTCTGCTCCGCAAGAAGATACTGCCACTCATCCCCAAGCATGATCTCTACTGTGAAGTCTTTGGCGGTGCTGCCTGGATACTATTTGGTAAATCCCAAAATAAGGAAGACTGGCAGACCGGACCCAAAAGCAGATACACCGAAGTCTATAACGATATCAATGGTGATCTGGTGAACTTCTGGAAGTACATAAAGCAGCACCCTGAAGCGTTTGTGACAGAGTTGAATCAATACCTCGTATCCAGAGAGATGTTCGACACGTTTGCCCAACATGAGCCTAGAACAGAGCTTGAACGGGCGATCCGTTTCTACTTCCAGTTGTCTTGCAGTTACGGCTCAAGATCAAAGAACTTCTGCATTATACAGGGCTACAAGTATATGCCACTGCGTAACCTGGAGAAGGTGAAAGCAGCTTCGGAACGGCTCAGACAGGTGATTATCGAAAAGCAGGATTTTGCGAAGCTCATTGCCCGTTTTGATACGCCCAATACCTTCTTCTACCTCGACCCACCCTATTACACGAAGGAGCATCTATACGACCGGGAAGACGCAGACGCATTCACCAAGCATGAAGAGCTGGCAGCCATCCTCAAGAAGATAAAAGGGAAGTTCCTGCTATCTTACAATAATGACCCTTACATCCGCACACTCTACCAAGGCTTAACCATTGATGAAGTCGAAGCGCAATACACTGTTTCAGGTGCTTTCCAGACTGAGACTGAGTTATTGATTAGGAATTATGGAACGTATCTTCAAAGCAGAAAATGCAAATCAACTGAAAAAAACAAAAAAAAGTGTTGGCAGCTTCCACATTTAAACTATATTTAAAATATGGTCGTTATATCTTGAGACAA
>JAJBAY010000132.1 GCA_020532515.1 Candidatus Cloacimonadota bacterium
GTAATCCCCATCGTAGTAATCGAAGAAATAGACCAGTTTAAAAAAGGTCTGGATGAGAAAAGCCGCAATGCCAGACAGATCAGCCGCTATCTGGATGATCTGCGTAAAAGCGGGAAATTGCAAGACGGCGTGCCTACAGATCGCGGTGGCGTGATCCAAGTGACGGTAAACCGTGAAGTTGCAGATACCGCAGCAAAGCTAATCTTCATGGATGTAAACGACAACCTCATCATCGGCACGGCGCTATATTTTCAGCAAAAATACCCGGAAACCCAAGTAATCCTCGTTTCAAAAGACGTGAATGTACGCATCAAGGCAGACACCGTGGGCATTCAAGCCGAGAATTATGAGACCGATACCATCAAGTTTGATGAATTCTACACGGGCTGGTCTCATGAAGAACTGGATGACCTGCTCATGCAAAAGCTTGCCAGCGCAGATTATATCGACAATCCCTTTGATTATCTCTACCCGAACCAATTTGTGCGGGTAAGCTCCAAAGGCAATTCTGAGACGATGTATAACCTGCGCTATAATGCTGCCCAAAACAGACTTTCGAAGCTTAGTCATTACACTGGACAGGAAGTCTTTGGCATCACAGACCGCAATTTTGAGCAAGCCATGGCGCTGGACCTGCTCTTGGACGACGATATCAAACTGGTGAGCCTTTCCGGAAAAGCCGGTACCGGCAAGACCCTTTTGGCTATGGCAGCCGGACTCAGCAAGGTGATAGATGAAGAGAAATACAAACGCCTGATGATCTCCCGCCCTATTTCTCCTTTGGGCAAAGACCTCGGCTATCTGCCTGGTACCAAAGATGAAAAGCTGAATCCCTGGATGCAGCCAATCTATGACAATATGGACATCTTGCTTTCCTTGCATGATGAGAAGTCAGGCAAAGATCCCAAAGACAAAAGGAAAGCCAGCATGAAAGACTTTATAGATTACGGTTTTTTGGAGTTGGAACCGCTCACCTATATTCGCGGACGCTCTCTGCCGGATCAATTTATCATCATCGATGAAAGCCAAAACCTCACCCCGCACGAGATGAAAACCATCATTACCCGGGCTGGCAAAAACACCAAGATCGTGCTCACGGGTGATCCTTATCAGATCGATACCCCCTATCTGGATGCCATCAGCAATGGACTTTCAGTGTCGGTGGAGAAGCTGAAGGGCGAGGCCCTGGTAGGACACATGACTCTTGATAAGGGCGAACGCAGCGAACTGGCCGATTTGGCCGCAAAATACTTTTAAATGAAAGATACTATCGAAGAGCGCAGCTGGGTCGAGATCGACCTGGCTGCATTTCAGCACAATCTCCAGCTCCTGAAGGAGTACCTGCGTCCCGGACAGAGCTTTATGCAGATCGTGAAAGCCGATGCCTATGGACACGGTGCCAAAGAAATTGCCGAAATTGCCATGGCGCAGGGCGCAGTGTATCTGGGTGTGGCCAATCTGGAAGAGGGCAAATTGCTACGCATTCAGGGAGTTCAGGCTCCCATCCTGATCCTCTCCCCCAGCCTGATATCTGAGATCAAGCAGATTATCCGCTATGATCTCAGCCTGGCAATCACTGATACCGCCTTTGCAGAAGCCCTCTCCCAAGCTGCTGTAAAGGCAGATAAGACGGTTAAAATCCATCTCAAACTGGATACCGGTATGCATCGCAGTGGAATCTGGTTTGAAGAGGCCCTGGATTTTTACAATTCTGTTTCAGCTCTGCCCGGCCTTGAGATAGAAGGCATCTTCAGCCATTTTGCCTCTGCCGAAAACGATCATGAATTCACCCGTCTCCAGGAAACGCGCTTTTCAGAATTTGTCCAAGCTTTGCCCAAACCTCCCCGCTACGTACATCTTTCCAATAGCTCGGGATTGATCCACGGCTATGCCGCTTATTGCAATCTGGTACGCCTTGGCATCTTCAGCTTTGGCATCAATACCACAGCCAAAGAGCTGGACCTGAGGCCGGTGATGACCTTCAAATCCACCTTGAGTCAGATCAAAGACTTCAAGGCGGGAGACTCTGTGGGCTATCAAAGAGAATGGGTAGCAAAGACTTCCGGACGCTATGGCATTGTCCCTGTGGGCTATGCTGATGGCTATGACTATCTGCTTTCAAACAAGGCTATGGTACTGATAGATAGCATTATGTGCCCTGTAATAGGCCGCATCTCCATGGATATGATCACCGTGGATATCAGTGAGATCCTGGAGCCCAGAATTTCAGACGAAGTCGTGCTTTTGGGCGAGGGAGACCCAGCCCTCCGAGCCGAGCAGATTGCCGCGCTATATCTGGGTTCTGCCTATGAACTGCTGTGTCAGGTGGGACGCCGTGCCCGCAGGTACTACCACAGCAAAGCGCACATCCTGCACAGCTCTCCTTTGGCGCGCAGAGATTTTGTGAGCAGCGATTTTGGCGATAGCAAGCTCAGCCAGATCATCTCTTCTGCGCTCAATCAGAGATTGGATAGTCCGGAGATCGGGGAGCTGATCTACCGAGAGATCCTGAGAACCTTTTTCTACAACAAAGACCGGGATGTGCATTACCGGAAGAACTTCCGCCACGAGATCCGCTTTGATAAATCTGATAATCCAGCCTACTATCGCGCTAAAACTACTTTGCGCTATAAGAAGGTGCTGAATGCCGATCATTTTATCATAGCCTGCGCCGCCTCCAGCGATATCCTGCGCGGATACATCTTGAGAACCGATGTGGAATACCGTTGGCTGCTGGATTCTGACCTGCAATTCAAAGCGGAGAATTTTCAGCTCAATGCAGTAAAGGTAAATGGCCTGGATCTGAAGACCGAAATCAAGAGTGGAGAGGGCTATCTGGAGATCCTCTGTTCGCATCCGGAGCTGCAAAAGCTTAAGAATCAAGAAGTGGAATTTGAAATCAATACAAACACCCTGTATCCTACTGCCTCACATCAGTTTTCGGTATTTATTACAGAGCTGACCAGAGGGGTGGAAATCTCTTTTTCCTACCCAGGTGAATTGAAAGACGTGGAAGCGGTAACTGTCTTTTCCGGGCAGCAAAGGAATCCAGCTATCCAGCGAGCAGATAATAGGATTATATTGAAGACCGCGGCTGAAGAATGGGTCTTCCCCATCTCCGGTGTGGTTTTTTGTTATTAGGAAGTAGTGCGGGAGTTCTGGGTGCGGGAGTTCTGGGTTCGGGAGTTCTGAGTGCGGGAGTTCTGAGTGCGGGAGTGCG
>JAJBAY010000133.1 GCA_020532515.1 Candidatus Cloacimonadota bacterium
GTAGTAGCGTTCAACTATTGCGGAGTTAATTTCCGCTTCCGAGAGAGGCCTCCGGCTTTTGCGCCTCTGGATGAGGAGTTCCAGTTCGGATTTTTTGTAGAAGCCCTGGACCTGCCTCGGAGGATACATGGAGTCATCCCAGACCCAGGTCTCGTACCCGTTTGAGTAGAAGATCACAGGCCTTTGCCCGAACTGGTTTTCGAGGCAGTCGGCATAGAGTTTTGCCTGCTGCTGGCCGACCCGAGGGTCTCTTGTGGTGCGTTTTGCTTCGACAAGGGCAAGGGGTTTGCCGTCGTCGCCCCAGAGCACGTAGTCTACAAATCCGATCCCTTTTTCGTTCGGCATGCCCGCGACTTCAAATTCCCTGTCCTGAGCTCTGTCAAGGGGCCAGCCGGCTTCTTTTAGCAGGAGGTCAATCAGGCTTTTCCGGGTCTCAGCTTCGGAATAATCGTGGGTGTCCGTCAGCAGGGCTGAAGCTTCTTTTGCTTTTGCGACTTCGGCACGCAGGCGTTTGAGTTCTTCGTCCAGTGCGGATTTGTCGGAGAGAAGCTCAGAGAGTTTTTCGTCTTTTTCACGGAGGCTGGCTTCAAGGTTCCGGAGCTGCTCCATTGTCTGCCTGGGTACGGTTGTTTTCGGCAGTTCGTCAGGGTTGAAGCTCAGCCCTGGCTCAGGCTTTTCTTTTCTTGCATAGGTGCGGGCAAGCCAGTAGCTGATGTGAAAAAGTTCGTTTATGGCTGTTAAAGAATCATGCAGCAGGACTGTGCTATTGCTGTGAACAGCCTGGTTTCCAAGTCGGATAATGACCCGCGCTTTGTTGAAGATTGCCTCTCCCGCAACCTTCTTGAATGTTGGCTCATGGATAAGAGCACTCAAATTTTCCTGATACGGCAGAAGCAGGGAATAATCGTGCTTGTACATCCACTGCACAGCCAGCTCCAGAGCCCTGCGAGCGTAAAAACAGGCAGTGCGAGGGTCAGGATAGACTGCATTTGAGGCTTTTTCGGCTGCCTCATACAGAGAAGGCCATTCGGCTTCGAGAAAGGCAAAATTAGTCATTAATATCCTCCGTTATCCATCTGGTGTTCGAAAGATTGCCGCACCAGACCTATTACATAGGGCAGGTCATTCAGTGATCCGAGGCCGACTTTTACGTCTCCATTTCCCCAACAACCGACATCGGAAACGTCCTTGCAGAGCCCTTTTGGGTCGTTTATGGCAGAAAAAGGTAGATTGAGCGACAGGATCAGCCGTTTGGCTTGTGGTATCACATCCACAAAGTTAGTCTCAGCTTTATAGGCGACATAAAGCTTGAGAAACTCCTCGGTTACACAGGGATCAAGAGCTAATACTTCCTTGCGGAAGGCTTCGAAAAGCTCATGCACTGTTCCCGTTAACAGGTATGGATGATCTTCAATTGTGTAACCAGATGCTGTAGCCTTTGGCCTGTACGCCTCAAGGGTATCGGTAGTCAGTTTTGGCATTGCCCATACATTAAGAGCTGTTTCTGCCAGCCTGCTTGCCCTTTCTTTAATTGTCTCTTCATTCCACTGGTCGAGCTGACCAAGTCCTTTATTGAGTTTGAGCGGGCTTTCCTTAAAACCGCCAGGCATGTCACGTTTCTCTGCGAAAGACCTGTCACTATATTCTGAGTTGTAGCCAGTGAGTGTGAGGTTGCCAAGAGTATGAAGCCACGTTTCATGAATTCGTTTCCACTCTATGCCAAGTTCTGTTTTCCAGTCTGTGGAGAGATTCTCATTCTGTGGCATTATATGCTCGATAGTATACTCATCTACCTGCACACGTTCTTTACGTTCGTAGTTTTCCAAACGTCTTATCCAATAGCTGCGGCTTCGGAAGTTGTAGAGGTCCCGGATTTTCAATTCACGCCTGAACTCTTCATCGTTTGGAAAGCGGCGATATGATGGCAATTGAAAAAAGTATACCTGGATGCTTTTGAGATAACGATCCTTTTTTAGAGCTCTGGAAAAGGTTGCAAAGGTCTTGTTCATCGAGTTTGTAGGGATAGAACAGATAGCACGCCGGAACACATAGGATTCGATCAGCCGAACTGCTGCAACAAAATCTTCTCTTGACAGCATTCCGGTTGCATAGTCGTGATAAAGTTCGAGCAAGAATGGATAAGCTACATCTACTCTAAGCTCGCGTAAGTCGTGGAAAGCAAGTTTCAAATCCGGATCTGTCTCTTTTCCGAGTGCCATAGCGCAGAAGTAGCGGGAAAAGGTCCGGATGTCTGCTACAAGCGCTTCTACTCCTGCCTGTGCCGTTTTTGTGGAATTAGCATGAACCTTAAAAGCTTCATAAACTTCACCTATTCTGGGGATCTCTCCAGTTTTAACGGTCAGGTAATGACGCATGAAGCCATCAAACTGCTCACTGTAAGCTTCCTGTCCGAAGTCCACTTCCATTGGCCGCCAGAACTGTTCATAAAGCCTTGTCTGTAATTGCGGTTCCAGCCCCATAAGGATGTAGTTGCGGATTAGATCGGCCTGGCCAAGTTCTTTGCCGGTTGAGTTCATGCTTTCAAAAATAAGCTGCGGGTTGTCCTGATCGCGATTGAGTGCGATATCAACCACTATAAGCTTTGCCAGCCCTTTACACAGAGAAGTTAGATTTTCTTTACATCCGGCAATCCATGACTCGAAAAGTTTGAAATTTTCTGTTATCCGCAGAGAGTACTCTTTTGGCTGTTCTCTGTTGGAGACGATAGAGGTAAGCGAATCCTTATCAGTCTGTGAAAGGATAAGTTTGTAATATTTTTCTCCCTCTTCTTCAGGGTTGAGTAAATAATAATTGCGCAGTTTTCGAGGTGAAAACCCTTCCAGAGGTTCACGTCTTTCTTCATCCAATTTTTCCAGAGCTCTGGCAAGGGCAGCTATCAGCAGGGTTACTGTGGTTAGACGCTGCTGACCGTCAATTACGAGCAGAGGAGACTGATTGGTTACATGATAGATTCCTTTTTCTATGTAAACAATAGAGCCAACAAAGTGAGCTGAGATATCGTCATTACTGCCTGTACGAAGAATATCATCCCATAACTGCTGACACTCTTTTTCAGTCCATGAGTAAGTGCGTTGGTATATGGGAATTACAAATTGAGGGGATTTTCTGAGAAAATCAAGAAGTTTGGCTTCAGTGGCTTTCATTTACAGTTCGCCCCTGAAAGCCCGGTACTGGAGAGAGGCAAAAAGCTCAT
>JAJBAY010000135.1 GCA_020532515.1 Candidatus Cloacimonadota bacterium
TGTAGCGGTCTTCCATATATGGATTTGCGCAATTGGGGCAGACTTGGGGCACCGGCTTGTAATTTGAAATCCACTTACAATCCGGATAGCGGTTGCAGGCATAGAAAGGGCTGCCTTTTTTGCTGCGCCGGGCTGTTACCTCTCCCGTACCACACTCCGGACATGCTATGCCCAGGGTCTTGGGACGCGAGAACTTACACTTTGGATAGGTAGAGCAGGCAATGAAGGCTCCGTATTTCCCAGTGCGCTCAACCAAAGGATTGCCACACTTGGGACATTTTTCTTCCAGGATTTCGGGGACCAAAATCTGAATCTTGCCCTCGTCATCCCGCTTGAAACTTTTGCTATTCTTGCATTCAGGATAGAGATTACAGGAAAGGAATTCACCGGAGCGTCCGCGTTTGACCACCATTTCACCTTTACCACAGAGCTCACAAGGGATCCCTGTTTCCTGGATCATGGCTTCTTTTTCCTTTCTCACATCCACCTTGTCGATCAGCGCTTTCATGTCATCGTAATACTCTTTTACCAGTTTGTGCCAGACTACCTTACCGTATTCAACTTCATCCAGTTTATCTTCCATTTGAGCGGTGAATTTCACATTGAACAGACTGTCGAATTTGCTCACCAAAAAGCTGTTTACGTCTATGCCCAAAGGAGTAGGATTGAAAATCTTCTTTTCCAGTACCACATACTTGCGAGTGCGGATCGTGCCAAGGATGGCTGCATAAGTAGAAGGACGTCCAATCCCCTTTGCTTCCAGTTCTTTGATCAGTGATGCTTCAGTGAAGCGTGAAGGAGGAGTGGTAAAATGTTGAGACTTGCGCAAAGCGTCGTGCATGAGCTCATCGCTTTTGCCGTAATCCTTGTGAATCTTCTCACCCAGAGGGATGTTCACGTGATTGTAGCATTTGAGAAAGCCATCAAAACTGATTTGATTGCCGCTGGCAGCAAATTCAGCTTCGCCCACGGCGATCTTGGCAGTGGTCGCCAGAACCTTCACAGCTTTCATTTGAGTGGCAACAAAGCGTTGCCAGATCAGAGTATAGAGCTTGAGCTGTTCGCGGGAAAGATGAGGGCTCAGGCTCTCCGGAGTGCGGAAAGGATCGGTAGGCCGGATGGCTTCATGAGCATCTTGCGCGCTTTGTTTATTCTTATACATCCTTGAGGTGGTGTTTATATAGTCATCACCAAAGCGTTCTCCGATCAGCTTCTTAGCAGATTCGTTGGCATCGGCCGAGGTTCTGATACTATCTGTACGCATATAGGTGATTAGTCCTGTGCTTTCGCCTCCGATATCGATCCCCTCATAAAGCTGTTGGGCTATCTTCATGGTGCGTTGGGCTTGAAAAGACATGATCTTGGAAGCTTCCTGCTGCAAGGTACTGGTGATGAAGGGAGGTGGCGGCTCTACACTGCGGGTAGTGCGTTTGATTTCATTGAGGGTAGCCGTCCCATTTTTGAGCTCAGCAGTCAGCTTTGTGGCTTCTTCGTCATTCTTGATCTCAAACTTTTTGCCTTGATACTTTTCGAAGCTGGCTTTGAATTTGGGCAGATCATCGCGCCAAAAATCAGCTTCAATCTTCCAAAACTCTTTGGGGATAAAGGCTTTGACCTCGGCTTCACGCTCACAGATCAGCCTCAAAGCCACGGATTGCACGCGCCCTGCTGAAAGATCTTTGGCGATCACTTTCCACAATAGCGGAGAGATGCTATAGCCCACCACGCGGTCCAAAATCCTGCGGGCTTGCTGAGCATCCACCTTGGCCATATCGATCTTGCCAGGCTCTGAGATGGCGGAGTTGATCGCCTTTGAGGTTATCTCATTAAAAACTATACGATATACGGGTTTATCTCCCGTTTCTTTTTCCAAAAGCTGGCTCAGATGCCAGGCTATGGCTTCTCCTTCCCGGTCATGGTCGCTGGCCAGATAGATGGCATCCGAGTTTTTCGCAGCTTCTTTGAGCTCGCTGATAATCTTGCTTTTCTTCTTGTCGGTCACATAAGTAGGAGCAAAGTCCTTGTCCACATCTACTCCCAGGTCGTGGGCGGGTAGATCGCGAATATGCCCCATAGAGGCTTTCACAGTAAACCTGTTTTTCAGGAATTTGCTGATAGTTGTCGCTTTCGCCGGTGATTCTACGATGATCAGGCCTTTTGCCATAGCTTAAATATCCTCATTTTCATTTCTGCCGCAGCATTTCTTATATTTTTTACCGCTACCACAGGGGCAGGGATCGTTTCTTCCGATCTTCTCTGCTACCTGAATGGGACGGGTTTTGGGTTCATTTCCACCAAATTGTGGTGGTGCAGAGACGGAGCTTTGGTATTCGGGTGATTGAGCGGAAACAAAGGTATCCAGCTCTTCATGCGTCATATTCGCACCCTTCAGCATGTCCTGCATATCTTTCATCTGTTCTCGTGAAAGGATGTAAGTGGTGTAGACCCGTTTGGTCACATTCTCCTGAATCCTCGAGATAAGCCCTTCAAAGAGGCCAAAACTTTCTTTTTTATACTCGATCAAGGGATCTTTATTCGCATAGGATCGCAGGTAAACCCCTTCTTTGAGCAGATCCATCTCATGCAAATGGTCGCGCCATTCATCATCCACCACTTCCAAAAGGGCGCGGCGTTCGATATCGCGCAGCATTTCCTCACCCAGGCGCTCTTCACGATGAAGGTATGCGGCTTTGGCGATTTCCATCAAGGTATTCTCCAGGAGGTCTTTATTGAGATGATCGCTTTCCAAATCCTGAATATCGATCTTGATATTTAGTGTCTTGAAATACTTGCAGATGCGCTCAAGATCCCATTCTTCCGGGAATTTTGAGCCAGCGGTCGCATCATCCACAAGACGTTCTATGGTCTCTGTGATCATTTCCTGGATCTCGGCTCTGAGGTCATAGCCCTTGAGCACGCTGCGGCGATAGCTATAGATCACCTCACGCTGCTGATTCATCACCTCATCGTATTTGATCAGGTTTCTACGAATCTCAAAGTTATGCTCTTCCACTCTGCTCTGAGCCTTTTCCACCGCTTTCGTCATCATGGGATGGCGGATGGCTTCACCGGGTTTGAGCCCGATCTTTTGCATCAAAGGTGCCATGCGGTCCGAACCAAACAGGCGCATCAGATCGTCTTCCAAAGAGAGGAAGAAGCGCGATGTGCCAGGATCTCCC
>JAJBAY010000134.1 GCA_020532515.1 Candidatus Cloacimonadota bacterium
TGTAGCGGTCTTCCATATATGGATTTGCGCAATTGGGGCAGACTTGGGGCACCGGCTTGTAATTTGAAATCCACTTACAATCCGGATAGCGGTTGCAGGCATAGAAAGGGCTGCCTTTTTTGCTGCGACGCGCTGTTACTTCTCCCGTGCCACACTCTGGACAGGCTATGCCCAGGGTCTTGGGACGCGAGAACTTACAGGTGGGATAGGTAGAGCAGGCAATGAAAGCTCCGTATTTCCCAGTACGCTCCACCAAAGGATTGCCACACTTGGGACATTTCTCTTCTAGGATCTCGGGAACCAGAATCTGAATCTTGCCATCTTCATCCCGCGTGAAGCTTTTGCTATTCTTGCATTCGGGATAGAGATTACAGGAAAGGAATTCACCGGAGCGTCCACGTTTGACCACCATTTCACCTTTGCCACAGAGCTCACAAGGGATCCCTGTTTCCTGGATCATGGCCTCTTTTTCCTTTCTCACATCCACCTTGTCGATCAGGACTTTCATGTCATCGTAATACTCTTTTACCAGTTTGTGCCAGACTACTTTACCGTATTCTACTTCATCCAGTTTATCTTCCATTTGAGCGGTGAATTTCACATTGAACAGACTGTCGAATTTACTCACCAAAAAGCTGTTTACATCTATGCCCAAAGGAGTAGGATTGAAGATCTTCTTTTCCAGTACCACATACTTGCGCGTGCGGATCGTACCCAGGATGGCAGCATAGGTAGAAGGACGTCCTATCCCCTTTGCTTCCAGCTCTTTGATCAGCGATGCTTCTGTGTAGCGTGAAGGAGGCATGGTAAAATGCTGAGACTTGCGTAAAGCATCGTGCATCAGTTCATCAGTTTTCCCGTAATCCTTGTGAATCTTTTCACCCAGAGGGATGTTCACATGGTTATAGCATTTGAGAAAGCCTTCAAAACTGATCTGATTGCCGCTGGCAACGAATTCAGCTTCGCCCACGCCGATCCTGGCAGTGGTGGCCAGAACCTTCACAGCCTTCATCTGAGTGGCAACAAAGCGTTGCCAGATCAGAGTATAGAGCTTGAGCTGTTCGCGGGAAAGATGAGGGCTCAAGCTCTCCGGAGTGCGGAAAGGATCGGTAGGCCGGATGGCTTCATGAGCATCTTGAGCGCTTTGCTTGTTCTTGTACATCCTTGAGGTGGTGTTTATATAGTCATCGCCATAGCGTTCTCCGATCAGCTTCTTGGCGCTTTCGTTGGCATCGGCCGAGGTTCTCACACTATCTGTACGCATATAAGTAATCAGGCCTGTGCTTTCGCCACCGATATCGACTCCCTCATAGAGCTGTTGAGCGATCTTCATGGTGCGTTGAGCCTGAAAAGACATGATCTTGGAAGCTTCCTGCTGCAAAGTACTGGTGATGAAGGGAGCTGGCGGCTCTACACTACGGGAAGTGCGTTTGATTTCATTAAGCGTAGCCGTCCCATTTTTGAGCTCAGCAGTCAGCTTTGTAGCTTCTTCATCGTTCTTGATCTCAAACTTTTTGCCTTGGTACTTCTCAAAGCTGGCCTTGAATTTGGGCAGATCATCACGCCAAAAATCGGCCTCAATCTTCCAAAACTCTTTGGGAATAAAGGCTTTGACTTCGGCTTCACGTTCACAGATCAGCCTCAGGGCCACGGATTGCACTCTACCGGCAGAAAGATCTTTGGCGATCACTTTCCACAGCAAGGGAGAGATGCTGTAGCCCACCACGCGGTCCAAAATCCTGCGGGCTTGCTGAGCGTCCACCTTGGCCATATCGATCTTGCTAGGCTCTGAGATGGCGGAGTTGATCGCCTTTGAAGTAATCTCATTGAAGACTATGCGATACACGGGTTTATCTCCCGTTTCTTTTTCCAGAAGCTCGCTCAGATGCCAGGCTATGGCTTCTCCTTCACGGTCATGGTCGCTAGCCAGATAGATGGCATCAGAGTTTTTTGCGGCTTCTCTGAGCTCGCTGATAATCTTGGCTTTCTTCTTGTCGGTCACATAAGTTGGAGCAAAGTCCTTATCCACATCTACTCCCAGATCGTGGTCTGGTAGATCGCGAATATGCCCCATGGAAGCTTTCACATTAAACCTATTTTTCAGGAACTTGCTGATAGTAGTCGCTTTCGCCGGTGATTCTACGATGATCAGGCCTTTTGCCATATCTTAAATATCCTCATTTTCATTTCTGCCGCAGCATTTCTTATATTTTTTACCGCTACCACAGGGACAGGGATCGTTTCTGCCGATCTTATCTGCCACCTGAATGGGTCGGGTTTTTTGTTCGTTTCCGCCAAATTGCGGGGGTGCAGAGACAGAGCTTTGGTATTCGGGTGACTGTGCGGATACAAAGGTATCCAGCTCTTCATGCGTCATATTGGCGCCCTTAAGCATATCTTGCATGTCTTGCATTTGTGCTCTGGTCAGGATGTAGGTAGTAAAGACCCGTTTGGTCACATTCTCCTGAATCCTGCTGATAAGGCCTTCAAAGAGGCCATAACTTTCTTTTTTATACTCGATCAAGGGATCTTTATTGGCATAGGAACGCAGGTAAACGCCTTCCTTGAGCAAATCCATTTCATGTAGATGGTCGCGCCATTCATCATCCACCACTTCCAAAAGGGAACGGCGTTCGATATCGCGCAGCATTTCATCGCCCAGCCGCTCTTCACGATGAAGGTAGGCAGCTTTGACGATTTCCAGCAAGGTATTGTCCAGGAGGTCCCTATTCAGATGATCGCTTTCCAAATCCTCAACGCTAATCTTGATATTCAAAGTCTTCAAATACGTGCAGATATGTTGCAAGTCCCACTCTTCCGGATACTTTGAGCCAGCAGTGGCAGTATCTACCACGCGTTCTATGGTCTCTGTGACCATTTCCTGAATTTCGGCTCTGAGATCATAACCTTTGAGTACGCTGCGCCGGTAGCTGTAGATCACCTCGCGCTGTTGATTCATCACCTCATCGTATTTGATCAGGTTTCTACGAATCTCAAAGTTGTGCTCTTCCACTCTGCTCTGAGCTTTTTCCACCGCTTTGGTCATCATGGAATGGCGGATGGCTTCACCGGGTTTGAGCCCGATCTTTTGCATCAAAGGTGCCATGCGGTCCGAACCAAACAGGCGCATCAGATCGTCTTCCAAAGAGAGGAAGAAGCGCGATGTGCCAGGATCTCCC
>JAJBAY010000039.1 GCA_020532515.1 Candidatus Cloacimonadota bacterium
TACCTTCGTCAAAGTCAAGCCCCGTATAGTACATACAGGTGCTGATCGTCATGGGGGTGGGGGTAAATTCTTGCACTTGCTCCACTTTTATGTGGTTGCTCTGGAGCCAGTTTTTCAGATTCATAGCGTCAGCAGCGGTGGTGCCGGGATGGCCGATGATGATATAAGGGATGATCTGCCGCTTGATTCCGGCCTTATTGACTTCGGCAAAATACTGCTTGGAAAAATCTTCAAAGCGCGCAATCGAGGGCTTGCCCATTAGTTTCAGGACCGTGTCGGAGCTGTGTTCCGGTGCCAGTTTCAGTCGGCCTCCCGTGTATTTTTGGGCGATGGCAGAGATATAACGCCTATTTCCCAAAGCCATATCATGGCGGATTCCACTGGCCACAAAGACGTGTTTGATCTTGGGCAGTGCTGCCACGGCATCCAGCAGGCGGATCTGGACCTCATGATCAAAGCTGAGATTGGGGCAGATCTGTGGAAAGAGGCAAGACCTTCTTTTGCAGGTATCTGGGTAATCATATTTGCATTTGCTACCGTACATATTGGCGCTGGGGCCACCGAGGTCAGAGATCACCCCCGGCAGCTTTTTTGCTTCTGCGAGGATGGATTCTGTGGAGCGGGATTGGATCTTGCGTCCCTGATGAATCGAGATCGCGCAGAAATTGCAGCCACCATAACAGCCGCGGTGGGAAGTGATGCTTTGGCGGATTTGCTCCCAGGCGGGAATCTCATGTCCGGCATAGCGGGGATGCGGTGCTCGCATATAGGGAAGCTGATAGATAGCGTCCATTTCGCATGTTGTCAGTGGTTCAGCCGGTGGAATATGCTTGATATAACGGCCACCGTTTAATTGATAGAGAGCGGTTGTTTGCACTTTTTCGAAAAAGAGTCGGTTCATTTTGTGAAAGGTGAGCTTGTCCTTACAGAGATCTGCATCAGGCAGTAGTACGCCATCCGGTTTTGATACAAAACACACGGTAGAAGGAATATCAGTCAATTCGCTGATATCTCTGCCGTCCTTCAAGGCCTCTGCTACCTCAAGGATGGGCTTTTCCGCCATGCCGTAGATCAGCAAATCTGCCTTGCTATCTGGCAGGATGCTATTGCGCACCTTATCCTGCCAAAAATCATAGTGGGCAATCCGGCGTAGTGAGGCCTCGATGCCTCCGATGATTACCGGCGCACCTTTAAAGAGCCTACGGACAATATTGGTATAGACCATCACAGCGCGGTCGGGACGTTTTCCACTTTTGCCATCGGGAGAATAAGCGTCATCATTACGTATTTTACGTTGGGCAGTATAGTGATTCACCATGGAATCCATATTGCCGCTGCTGATGCCGAAAAAGAGGCGGGGAACTCCCAAAGCCAAAAAGTCTTTGTCTTGTCGCCAATCCGGCTGGGCGATGATGCCCACGCTGTATCCCGCGGATTCCAAGAGCCTGCCCAAGATGGCAGTGCCAAAAGAGGGATGATCTATATAGGCATCTCCGCTGATGAGGATGATATCGAGCTGGGAGAGCCCCAGAGCTTGTAGCTCAGCTTTAGTGGTGGGTAAGAAGGCCATTATCGTCTCAAAAAAATAAGGGCGCTATAGAAAGCGCCCATTCATGAAAGGGGATACTTCAAGGATTAATCCTGATAATATTGATCGCCTGGACACCCTTTTCGGTTTCCATAAGATCAAAAGTAACTAATTCGTCCTGCTCAAGAACTTTGAGTTCTCGGGGTGAATTTGTCACTATGGATTTCCAATGTACAAAGTACTCTTTGTTGTCTTCGGTAATAATAAAGCCATAACCTTTATTTTTATTAAACCACTTCACTTTTCCATTCATAATAACCTCTTTTTTTCTCTATGTGCCAAGATTATAAACTGGCTAAATTCCGTCAATAGAAATATTGTGCCAGGCTTGGAAGTGCTTTTTTTGTTGACTATAATCTGGCTCCCTCTAAAATGCCACTAACTGTAAATAAGATAAAAGTGAGGTAGCTGTATGGATACAAGAATCCTGCTTGTCTATGATGACAGGCTGCTCAGGGAAGTGATCGGAGAATACCTGGTGCTAAATGGATATCACGTTGATATGGCAGAAGATGCTACCCACGCTTTGACAAAATTTAAACCCGGAAGCTATGGGCTGGCTTTGATCGATGTAGTGCTGCCGGGCATGAACGGTTTGGAATTGATGCAGGAATTAAGGGCTCAGGATTCAGAGCTTTTTTGCCTGATCATGACAGGTTATCACACCATCGACAGCGCTTACAAATCCATGGTGGAAGGAGCTTCAGATTATATCATCAAACCCTTCCAACTCAGTGAATTGCTGTCTGCGGTAAAGCGGCACTTGGGGCCATGAAATATCAGATAGAATTGCTCGACATATCCTCTGACAGGGTCAGGAAGCTACCCAGCAGATATTCCTATTGGCACGATCCTATATTTATGGCTGCTTTGGCAGATCTGCACGGGGTACGTGCTCTGCAATTGCAGGTCTATAAAGGCGAGGAATTGCTGGCGATCTTGCCTCTGTATGAACGCCGTAAGCTGGGATTCAAAGCCTTGGTGGCACCTTCCGGATCTTACTATCAAGGCATCAGTTTTGCCTTTGAAGAGGGCTGCAGTCCTTCCCGAGTGATCCTGGATACCACTGCGATCTGCGTTAAAATCGCCAGCTTTTTGGCGGGGAAATACAAACGGATTAATTTCAGGTTAAACCCTGATAATGTGGACGTGCGCGGCTTTACCTGGGCAGGATACAAGGCTGTCCCTTTTTATACTTTCAGGCAGTTTATCGGCTCCGAGCTCTGCATTATGCCAGATCAACGCAAGAATATGCGGCAGGCAGAGCAGAGGGGCATGGAGCTCATTGAAGACTTCAATCTGGATGCCTTTTTCAACCTGCAAAAAGATCTGGAAACCAGGAAACAGCATAGTTTGGGCATCCCTCATTCCCGGATGAGAGACTTCTTTACCCGGATGCATGAACAGGGCTTGTTGAAACAATTCAACATCTATCAGGATTCCGAGGTGGTAAGTTCAAATATATTATTTACCGATAATGGCGAAGTTGCTTATACTGTCAATTTGGCAACATCACCGGAAGCCATGCGTCAGGGTGCTGCTATTTATCACAGCCTGGCCTTGGCGGATCACTTACCGGTTGGTACCAAAATACTGGATTTTTGTGGCGCAAATGTCAAGGAAGTGGCCAGGTTCAAGGCTGCTTTAGGCTTGGATTTGCAGAGTTTTTATCATATAAGCCTATAAAGAGAGGCCCATGAAAAAGATCGTTGTGTTGAAAGGTGGAATTTCCAATGAACGTGAGATTTCCCTTATTACTGGTTCTGAGATCGTTAAAGCGCTAAAAGACCTGCATTATGAGGTCTGCGAGATTGACCCCGCAGATTATCCCAAGCTGTCTGAGCTGCTATTGGCAATCCAGCAGGAGCAAGCGGACCTGGTTTTTAATGCTCTGCATGGGGGAGCCGGCGAAAACGGCATGCTGGCTGCAGCTCTGGAGATGGCCGGCATTCCCTTTACCGCTTCAAAATACAAATCCCTCTGCCTGACCATGGATAAATACGTGTCCAAGCTCATCGTGGCTGCCGAAGGAATACCTTGTCCCCGGCATATCCTCTTGCGGGGAAACCTTTTGGAAGATTATAATGATCCCAACGATTATAAAGCTTTTGTGCAAAAGCTGGGCCTGCCTTTGATAGTGAAACCAAATGATTCCGGCAGCTCCGTAGGGATCAGCCTTGTGCAAGATTTGAATGACCTCAAAGCTGCTGTAAATGAAGCCTTCAGGCATTGCAGCAGCGTACTTTTGGAAGAATATATTCCCGGTCGTGAACTCACTGTCAGCATTTTGGATGGTAAAGCCCTGCCGGTGGTGGAAATAAAGCCTCTGCAGGGCTGGTATGACTATCATAATAAATATACAAAAGGTCAGACCCAGTATCTTGCTCCGGCACCGATAGACGAATCCACAGCTCACTTGGTGCAATCCTATGCCCTACGAGCTTTTCAGGCGCTATCCTGCTCTGTATATGGCAGGGTGGATTTTCGTCTGGATGGCGAAACCCCTTATTTCCTGGAAGTAAATACGCTGCCGGGGATGACGGCTCTCAGCCTTACTCCCATGGCCGCAAAAGTGGTAGGTCTCTCTTTTGCAGACCTCCTCCAACAAATAATAAAGAATTCATTATCCTACTAAGAGGAGGAACGATGAAACGCATATTAGTAATCATTGCTATGGCACTATTCCTTCTGGGTTTAAGTGCTGTAGTCACCGTTAGATTTGATTCAACTGTGCTTAACCTCAATAAGTTAAACACTTTCACTTTTGATCCGGTAAACCCCCAGGATCAGCCCATCCTGACCAATCTGACCATCACTAATTTAGGAGCGCCACAAAAGGTCAAGCTACAGATGGAGCTAAAGTGGAACAGCAAAGCACTGGTAAAGCCGGGCGAAGCTGTCTTTGTCACCGTACATCCCCTGGAAACAAACGGAACTATCCGCTTAAGCAATCGCGATCTTGTCAATGAACATGGCGGTACAGATCTTGTGCCTGCGGATGGTGGTACTATCAACATAGACCTCATCGATATCATCGAAAACTTTCCCACTCTGGAAAGTGCGGTATTATCCGGCTATTTTCCAGATGGGGAGTTAGTGCTGGAAGTATCCGTAAAGGGTGAGAATTCTGCCTCTTGGGAAGACACGGGATCCTTTCGCATCAGGATACGCAATGCCGGAGCCATATATCCCCTCAGCCCCGGGAAAGCCATCGGCCAAGTGCCGCCGATCGTGAAAGACATTCCCGTCAGCTTTTTGTGGAATGCGATCAATACAGGCTTCAATGAACAGCAAATCGTAATCAAAGAATTTCCTCCAAACAGCCCACCCAGCTACTCCACAGTAGCCCAAACGGGAGTGGTAATATACAGCACTCCCCAGGATGTGTATGTCACCAGCGGATTCTCTGATTATATTCCTTTTTCAAACAATAACTATTATGCCTGGCAAGTCTCTACCCCCATCACAGATCAGACCAATATCCCTGTACCAGGTCGAGCCTCTGCCAAGGACAATTCATTGACCAGCGAATGGTTTGTTTTCCGCTATATGGCGGATGATCTGGATGCCATGAGCCCCGATGAAGTGCAAGCTCTGCTAAACGTTTTGGGAAACGTAGATCTGACCAATATCTTGAATATGGGCTTTACCCCTACCGGTGAAGTGTTCCTGGATGGACGCAAATACACCGGACAAGATGCTGTCGATATCCTGGGCAGTCTTGCCGGCAAAGAAATCCAAGTGCAACTGAAGGACTAAAAGGAATATATCATGAAAAAACTATGTTTATTTGTCGTGATACTAAGTTTGGCCGCTCTGCTCATGGCCGCGGATACTGTAGCCATCCTTTCTGCCAGCAAGGGGAAAGTGAGTCTTGAGCGAAATAAGCAAGACCTGAAATTCAAAAAAGGCGAAATGCTCCAAAATGATGATATCCTGCGCACCAAGGCCGAAAGCTTTGCTGCCTACAAATTTGTCGATGCTTCTTCCCTGATCAAGCTCTTCTCAAATTCTGTGGTCACCATTTCTGCCACGCAACAGGGTAACAAACTCAACAAAAAGGTGAATGTAGATCGTGGTAGCGTGCTGGCTTCCGTGAAAAAAGGCAGTGGTGCTTTCACAGTTAGTACTCCCACCACGGTTGCTTCTGTGAAAGGCACTGAATTCATGACCCGTGTGGATGATGAAGGCAACAGTACGTTCATTGTTACCGAGGGCGAAGTGGAGCTTCAGGTCAAAAGCACTGGACAGACCCTGAGTGCAGCAAAAGGTAAAACTGCTGTAATCGGTTCCAAAAGTGAGCCAATCGTGCGAGATAGCAGCAAAGATGAGCTCAAAGCTATCGAGCAGGCTGAATTGGAAGCAAGCAAAAGCAGCGAATCTTCCACCATCCGCATCCCTGTAAAAGATGAAGCGGGGAACACCAAATACATCGAAATTACCTACTAAAAGGATGGAGGCAGCGATGAAGAAATTATGCTTAAGCCTACTGCTAATTAGTATTGCAATGCTCTCCTGGGCTGCGGAGGCGATCCATGTGCCCCCTCAGGATTTTAGTCCCGGTTCTCAAGTAGAATTGCTCCTGGAAATCACTCAAGGTGGGGAAAATCTGGACACTGTGAGTATTAACTACCGGTTCAGCGGAGAAAAGAACTGGCTGAATGAGCCTATGCGCCATGATTCAGCTTATTCACCTTATTGGCGGGGAACTATTCCCTCTCTGGCTCTGGCAAATAACGAGCTGGAATACCGCTTTGAGCTGAAATATCTTTCCGGTATTTTAGAGTACATTCCTGCCAAAGATGGTTTGGAGCCATATTACTTTCTGAACCCCTTCTCTCCCGAAGGCACCCAGAGCAATAGCTTTGTTCTGCTCTCGGATGAAAGCACCATCACTGCCGATGAAGGCTATGTGCTGGCGGTGAGCTTTATGTCTTTTTCTCCCAGCCTGGATCCTGGTAGCATCAAGGTCTTTGTGGATGGCAAGGATGTGACCAAGCGCAGTGAAATCAGCAATTCTGTATTGCTGTATCGGGAGGATAGACCCAGTGAAGGGATCGTGAAAGCGCTCGTGACAGCCACTGCCAAAGGGAAGCAGGTCTATTCAGATACCTGGATTACCCAGGTTTTGCCTGGCACCACCCGGCGAGCTACGCCTTTCACAATGCGCGGTTCGGCCAATTTCGCCACAAACATCTATGACGTATCCGCCGATGATAAAGAAATGCGCGCTCCAGAAAACGACTATCGCGGCTGGGCTGATCTCTATGGAAGCTACGGCATCCTGGATCTACAAACCAATCTCCTCATTTCCAGCCTGGAAGATTCCAATCTGCAGCCGGTAAATCGCTATACCTTCGGCTTTCAATTGCCGGTCCTTGATCTATACGCGGGGGATTACTCACCCAATATGTCAAAATACACCCTATCCGGCAAGAACATCCGCGGTTTGCATGGCAGCCTACATGGCCGTTATGCCGAATTGAGCGTGTCCCATGGTGAATCCGCACGCAAAACCACGTACGAAGATGAAGACTTCAAAACCGGCACCTTCAAGCAAGAAGCTTTTGCCACCAGACTCAGATTGGGTAGCGAAAATGGCTTCATGGTTGGACTCTCCGGCTCTCGTCATCGCGATCTCATCAGCTCTTTGGACGAGTCTTATTACAGATACACCGTTACTCATGATGAAACGATCGATACGGTCTATACTGCGTTTGCCAGAGACAATCTGGTGCTCAGTATGGATGCCCGGCTTCATGTCCCGGATCAGCATGTGATGATGGGCGTGGAGGTGGCGGGTAGCCTCTACAATAACAATACCATTCCCGGCCCCATTAGCGCAGACGAGCTTGAAGAATACGGCTTGACTCCTGAGTTTGGCGGCATCACTCTGGACCCCAGCAATTTCGCTAATCTGTTTGTGATCAATAAAAGCATGGAGCCCTTCCTGCCCAGCAGGGCAAATCTTGCCTGGGTCGCTTATCTCAGGATGTATCTCTCGGGCAACTTCTTGAATTTCGAATATAGCGAAACCGGCTCTGCCTTCCACGCTCTGGGCACATATTCTCAGCTCGTGGATTCCAGGATGTTTAGCTTTTCAGATCAGATGAGCCTGGGCAGAATGCTCACACTTTCCGGTGGCTATAGCTTAACTCAAGATAACGTGATGGGGCATAAGAGTGAAACCAATACCTATCACAATATCAATGCTCAGGCAGTACTCAGAATCACTGATTTGCCCTATCTGAAAACTTCCTTTTATAGCAATACCGGTAAAAACAAAGAGAATGCGGATATAGCAGACGAAAGCTATCCCTTTTCCCCTTACAACCGCGACTCCATGAATATGAGTTTTGGCTTGGGCTACAACTTCCTGCAGATTCCCTATGTGCCCACCCAGCTTGATATCAGTTACCGTTTTGGTAATGATTTTAGTGAATTGGATTCGGGAGAGGGATTTAGGCCGCAAACGGACAATAAAAACAGCAGCATCAGCGTGAGCCTGAACAACCGCTATACTGCGATCCCCCTGCGCACTCAGCTCTCCTTTGTGAGCTCCAATAATAAAGCAAAGAGCATCCTGAGGAATGATGATAAGGAGTATGCCAATAGCAGCATCTTCCTGAGGGCGGATTATGCTTTACTGGCAAACAAAATCAAGCCTTACGTTTCGTTTAGAACCACCGGGCTGAGCAAGGACTATGGATCTCAGAGCTATAAAAACTACAATCTGGGAGTGGAAAGCTATCCCATGCAAAATATGACTGTAACCGCAGATCTGGGCATTAGAAGCTATGCCAATGATGACCTGGACGGTGTAGATTACAGCTCCACCACCTTCAGGCTCGGCCTGTCCCAGAGATTCTAAAAAGTATCGGGAGCGTGGCATTAGTCACGCTCTTTGATTTTCCCCTTTCTTTTCTCTGCATTGCCGGCGCAAAGGAGCTAAGCTATGTCTAAATATCGATCTTTCATCATAGCACTGATCATCATTGCTTTTATCAAGATACTCTTCCTTTTCCCTGTCTTCCATTCTCTGGATTTCAAAGTCCAGGATAGCCTGTTCCGGCTGCGGGGGCCTCGTACACCCAGTGAGGAAGTGGTGATCATCGCGATCGATGATGCCAGCTTTGGCGCGCTCAATATATCCTGGCCTTTCCCGCGGGAGTATCATGCGAAACTGATCGAAAACCTCAGCCTGGCAGGTGCCAGACTCATTGTCTTCGACGTGGAATTTACCGAAAACTCCCGCCCAGAAGCAGATGCGCTGCTGGCTGAAATGTCTCATGATTATCAAAACGTGATTTTTGCTGGCAAAGTGATCCGAGGGCTGGATCCCAATGCACCGGATCAAGTTCTTACGCCGATTCCCGAAATCATGGCCTTTGAAACCCCCTGGGGCATAGTGAATATGAGTAGCGATTCGGATAATACGATCCGCAAATATGACCTTTTTGAACTGCTTGATGACAGTCCTTATTACAGCCTTGGTGTCGCGGCTCTGGCAAATTCCCGCGTCTATCAAACTGCATGGCACCAGCACATCAAAATCAAGCAAGACAGGCTCAGCGTGGCAGATCATAGTATCCCGCTGAGGGCACAAAATCAAGCTCTGATCAATTACTATGGCCCGGCAAATACTTTTCCCAGCGTCTCCTATGCCAGCGTTATCGACGATTCCACCGTGAGCATGCCTGGCTATCAGGGCCTGGAATTCGATGAATTTTATGATATTGTGGAGTCTGGCGTCCTGAAAGATAAGATCGTGCTCGTGGGTGCCACTGTGGATGAGTTGCACGATAGATTTCCCACGCCCTTTGGAGGAGAATGGACCTCTGGGGTGGAGATTCATGCCAATTTTCTGAATATGGTCTTGACGGGAGACTACCTGTCCGAGTTCAATTTCTGGCTCTTTTTGTGCCTGGAGCTCATCGTCTTGCTGGCCCTGTGCGTCGTTTTCAGAAGGCTCAAGCCGCAGTGGTCTGCCCTGGTCCTGATCTTCATCATCGGCCTGCAGTACTTCCTCGCCTATCAGCTTTTTGCCCGCTACAGCCTGCTGATCCCCATCTTGCAGACCGCCGTGAGCCTTTTCCTGATTTATATTGCTAGCATCCTCCGCCACTATCTGGATACCATGAAAGAAAAGCGCTTTATCCGCAGCGCCTTCCAGCAGTATATGGCTCCGGAACTGGTCAACGAACTACTCAAAAACCCTGAAAATCTCAGCTATGGCGGCTCCCTGCAGGAAGTCTCCGTGCTCTTTTCGGATATCCGTGACTTCACCACCTATTCAGAAAATCACAGTCCCCAGGAAACGGTGAATATCCTCAAAGAATACCTCACCGCCATGGTCAATGTGATCGTGGCCAACCAAGGCATCCTGGATAAATTCGTCGGTGATGAGATCATGGCCCTCTTCGGCACCCCGGTCCCACTGCCAAATCACGCCCTCAGCGCCTGCAAAGTAGCCCTGGAAATGCGCGCCAAGCTGAGCGAATTGCAAGATAAATGGGTAGCCGAAGGCAAGGGCAGCTTCGAGATCGGCATCGGAATAAACTCCGGCCAAGCCGTGGTGGGAAACCTGGGCAGTGAACAGATCTTTGATTACACCGCCATCGGCGACACCATCAATCTCGGTGCCCGTCTGGAAAGCATCAATAAGGAGTATGAGACTGCGAAACACATCATCATCAGCGAATTCACGCTGGAGCAGGTCAAAGACCAGGTGAAAGTGCGCTACCTGGATGAAGTGAAAGTAAAAGGCAAGAATAAAGCCGTGAAGATCTATGAATTGCTCAATCTGGTGGATGATAGGACACCGTAACGCTGGCTTTAGCCGGCCGTAGCACCTGCTTCAGCTGGTGCCGAGACCAGGCAAACAGTCACACGGATCACACGGATTCAACAGATTGACCCAGATAAAGAGTATCATAACTAATGCACCCGACGCAAGATCCACCGGATCGCAAACGTTTCCCCCTCCGGCTGCAGACCTCCCCGTTAGACTCACAATCGTCTCTGCTGGACAACCGATCTGCTGGATTGCAAACGTCCCCGTTTGCAGAGCACGGAACGTGCTCAATTTCCCCCCAGCCCGTTTCTTTTCTCCTATCCTCCCCAGCCAACACTCCAATTCCAATATCCCCGGCCTTGCTGGACGCGAGGACGCATCCAATCCAGCACCCCCCAACGCCCTGCGTTACTCACCACCCCCAAAAACCCCCAAAAAGAGAGAAAACCAATGACCGGAAAAAAGCAGAAACAACCCACCTGGACCGACGTGAAAAAGGTCCTCACCGAGCTGCGCACCGAAGAGCTGATCAATACCATCAGCGACCTTTACAAACTCCGTAAAGAAAACAAAGATTTCCTGCACACCAGATACCGGCTGATAGAATCCGCTCTGGATGACTTTAAAAGGAGAATCGTAATTGCTATCAATCCAGTCAGAGACACTGAGATTTCTTTTAAAGTAGCCAGACAGGCCGTCAATGACTACAAAAAAGCCACCGGCGATCTGGAAGGTGTGGCAGAATTAATGGTATTTTACTGTGAAGAATGTGCAGACTCCATCAAGAGCCTCGGCCTTTGGGAGCAGTATGCAGTGGGTACGGTGAATATCTGGCGCGACACACTAAAGCATCTCCAAAAACTCCCCCGCCAGCAACATATCAAATTCTGGGAAAGGCTGGCTGCCGCGCAGAGAAGCATGGGCCAAACCGGATGGGGAGTATCAGACTATGTCGATGATTATATGTTCATGTTTTCTCCCTATGATCCAGAGGACGAAGATGATGAAGAGGAGCCCGTAACGCTGTCTTCAGAGCTTGTGAGAAAACTCGTGAAATGACTATTTATTGCCTGCTATAATTCCGCCCGCAGGGCATTCCCTAAAGAGTCCCATCGGGACGCAATTTCAGATAGCAAAACGGAATGACACCAGACCTGAAAAAAATATCGCAGATCATGCGCAAACATCTATCTAAAATGCCACCCCCCTAGTGTTTTTTAGAGTGTGGCTGGCAGCCACAGTTGATAAAAAAAGATTGTCCTGCACGCGGAAGCTACAGAGTTTTCTCACAAGCTCTTCAGACGGTGCGTGCAATGAATCCTGCCCAAGAAATGCACGCCCCTCAAGAAAGAAATTCTGTGCCAAACCTACAAACTCACTGGATTGCAACCGTCCCCGCTTGCAGAGCCCAAATCCCGTTTTTTCCCCTCAAGCCTACTCCCTTTCCTCAAGCCCCACGCCCCTTTTCTCAAGACCTCCGGCCTTGTTGGACGCAAGACGTATCGAATCCAGCAGCCCACCCGGGAGCAAGGCATACTTTGCAAGAAAAACCGCATAAAAACACAGCCCTTACCTCGTCCTCAGAGCTGCCCAAATTGCCGGGCCATTTTATCTTATATTGGCCCCAAGCTTTGGATATGACTACACTCTATCCTAATGTTTTTTCGACTCGAATTGACCCCAAGGCCCGATTCATATAATCAATCTTCAGTGTAAAAATAATAATACTTGACTGTTTGCAGCGCTATCAGATAACTTGCACTCACAGCATAAGTTCAAATCATCTATGCGTTTTGTGGTAAGTTGACCGCCATTAGGATAGGAGGAAAAATGGATAAATACTACCATCACCTACGCTTTGACGTGCGCAAAGTGCAGGAGTATATTTTTAGGGTGCCTAAACTTAAGTATATGTTAGGGGCAAATTCAAGTATTGGCGAACTATTCAGTAAAGAGCTTATAGGGCTGATGCCTCAAGTTGACTCCATCTTTAATAACTATCCAGGAGACCTTCCAGCTGAAATCAAGAAATTGCTTGATAAAAATATCCTTTCTTCTGCAGGCGGTCATTTTGAAGCAGTTTTTGACTCTAAAGATAAGCTTGATGACTTTGCAAAGAATGTATCGGCCTGTGTAAGAGAGAAAACGCCAGGGCTTGAGGTATCAATGTCCAGCAGGAAATTTTTGATGTCAGACAATTGGAAAGATTTTTATGAGGAAAGAAAATCTTACCCTTTGAGCGCACCAAATACCGATGCAGTATTTATTGATGCTCCATTTTATCAGTTATGTAATAATGATGGCCAGTCTATTGGAATGAATGGGGACAAAGGCGAGATTCTTGGAAGCATGGCTAAACGCATGTCCGAACAGGCAGACGACTTTTACAAATTAAAAAGCACAGATGCCATTTCAACTTTTTATCAAGATATGAAAGTCTCTGCGTGTAGAGTACCAAAGGAATTGGGTGAACTATCAGACACAGGTGTTAGTCTAAAACGAAATATGTTAGCTTATATAAAAGCTGATGGTAACGGCACTGGAGCCAGATTCAACGTTTTAAGTAAAAGCATTGATAGTATGAATATACAAAATGCCTTTGTAGAGATTGAGAAGTTTTGGTATGAGAGCAGGACGAGCATGATGAAATTGCTCGAAGAAGCTACTCGAACATACATTGATAATTCAGAGAAGTACAAAAAACTGCCTTTTATCCTACTCATGCTTGGAGGGGATGATCTGTTTATGGTCAGTACTCCGGAAATAGCTCTGGATATAGCAAAGATTATTGCAAAACCAGATATTGAGAATGTTTCTGTATCAGTAGGGATAGCGTTTGTTAAGGAAACCTACCCTGTAGCTTCGGCAAGTGCCATAGCAGAAATGTGCTTAGAATCCGCCAAAGCGGCAGGTTATGCCCAAAAACTGGAGACTGATAAGAATATCATTCCCTACATTGATTGGCATGTTCATTTTGATAGTGTATATCAGCATCTCAAGGATATTCGCCGCGCTTCATATATGCTAAATTATAAAGATGGTAAGGATGAAATGATCGAAATCCTCAGCAAGCGGCCATATCGAAGTGAAGAGCTTTCTCTCATTCTGAAACAGGTAAAAGCCATAGCCAAAAAACTCGATAAGAGTATGGATAAAAAAAAGACAGACAATGAAATAGCAAATAATAAAATTAAGACTTATAGATCAGCATTAAAGAACGGTTATAGAGATTTGGAATACCTTAGGGAAAGGCTCATGCAGGATGATCCACTGCTTAACGAATTTTTGGTTTATGAAAAGCCTGTTGATGGAATTAGGCTGGATGCATCGCTGGATAAAATCGAGCTAATCGATTTTTATCGAACTCCAATGAAAGAGGGGGCACAAAGTGATCAAGATTAGTGTCAAATGCTCAATTCAAATGTTGGAAGATTTTCACATAGGAACTGGTGTGGGAAACGTCGGCCTCTATGATGACTCTCAGTATAAGGACATGAAAGGGGTCAATATTCGAGAGAGCTCATTCAAGGGAGTGTTAAGAGACTCTTGCAGGCAAGTAATTAAATACCATAAGGAATTCTCTGATGATAAAGCCGTGGTTTATGAGAACCTGTACCGTCGAATGTTCCATACACATAGTGATCTGCATTCGCTGGATATCAGCATAACACCTGCAAGTGACGTTGCAGACAAAACCATCATACACTATTTTACTGCTGTAGATCCTAAAACCGGAATTGCCCAAAATAACAGCTTAAGATCTATAGAATTCGGAGCAAAATCTTTAAGGTATGAGATCAAGCTTTCTTACCTGTGTCCAGGTAAAACTGAAGATAATGATGCCAAGCAGATAAAAGAATACATCATCGATGCTTTGCGCAATATGAAATGTTTGGGAGGTTATCGCAGGCGCGGATTCGGGGCATTTGAAATATGCAGCTTAACTTCCTCAATCAATAAAATCAATTCCGATGATATGAGTGTGTATGAGGGGAATAAGATAAGACTTATACTGCAACTAAAAGAAGATACTCTGATCTCAGCCAAAGCACAGAGCGGGAATCTGCTGGAAACAAATGACTATATCCCCGGTACCACTATATTAGGCATGTTCCGGGCGAAACTACTGTCTATGGGGATTGACAAGAGCTATCTGGACGATGATGCGATTTTAGCAAGCTTCTTTTATCCTCTTCCTCCTGAGACATTAGTTGAGGCCGACTATAAGGTGACCCCAGTCTTCATAAGCATGAGAAGGAAGAAGGAATATCTTAAACCAGATCAAAAGCATGAACATATACCTATCTGGGCTTTGAGCACTCAACAAGAGAAGTCCCTGCTTAGGGATATAATCAGTCATAATATCCTACGTACCGATCTGGTGCATAGCGATCCCAGTAAGGGCATGTATGAAGGATATTTGTGCGTTCAAGCCAGAGACAATGGTAGCGAATGGGAAGAGGCAAAGTTTTACAAAGTGAATAAACGCATCTACCAAAGAAACCGCATCGATGCCTCCACGCAGAGCACCAAGGAAGATGGTGTATTCATAGAGAGCCGGATTGAAAAAGATACCTGTTTTATGGGCTATCTTACCTTTAAAAACGAAGCCTTATGTGCTGAATTTTGCAAGGACTTCTCTGCGTGGCTATCAGGTAAAAACAATCTACATGTGGGAAGAGGTGGAAAGCCTTGTGTGATTAAATCCTTTAGAGCTCTGCAAGATAATGATGCATCAAAATCTGTATCGGTGGAAAAGGATTCTTTCAATTTAAGCTTTATAAGCGATGCTATCCTCTTTGATGATAAGCTCAGACCTATAACTCAGTTCAATGAAGAAGTATTGGCGGATCTGCTAACAGATGATTTCACCAAAAACGATTTCACTTTGGAAAGACATGCTCAACGTCTTGGCATTGTCTCCTCTTTTAGCGGCACTACAGGACTTAGGAAATTTCGGGATATTGCCATTCGCAAAGGAAGTTGCTTTAGCTTTAGTTTAAACGACGTTGCAAATCCCAAAATAGAAAAGCTGATGAAAGAGCTGCAAAGACTTGAAACGTTTGGCATAGGCATTAGAAAACATGAGGGTTTCGGCTGTATCGCAGTAAATCATCCGGTTCATGATGTTAACATAAAGCATTCCGGAAGATCTGAGACAGCATCTATGCTTACCGAGATAAAGCCCAATATACCAGTCAGGGAGTGTGTTAGGCTTTCCAAGCAAGCTTCAGTATACATTGGAGCGGAAGGTCTTTATGAGAAACTCAACAAGGATCTGAAGGAATTAATAAAGAATAATACAATCGTAAAATGTAAAAGCTTTGTTTCCAAAATTATTGGTTTGATTAGCGAAAATCCCTCTATGGAAGACCTGAAGAAGAAGATCATTACAATCCGTGACGAAAAGAGTGATGATACAAACACTCAGGGAATATGGAGTGACGAGGATTTCCGCATGATGATAGTTAAACTCATAATCAATAACGACTATGAATCCAAGTCTGTGGAGATTGCTTTAAAGTGGTTGCTGTTACGTTTGGGAGGGAATAATGAATAATACAATAAGGATGTTTTGGGCTATAGAGCTTCAGTTTCAATCACCGGTTCACGTGGGCGCTGGGAGCTCAGATGCCTACATGGGTGCTGCCAATATTGTGAAGAACGGAGCAGGTGAATATGTAATCCCGGGCTCAAGCCTAGCGGGACTCTTTTTTGCCGGTATGCGCTGTTCAGCTAAAAGGGGTGCCGATGATAAATCGTTATTCAACAAAATAATGAGCGAGGAATCACAAAATGCGCAGGATGCTTCTCATCTGATGTTTAGAACAATATCTTTGAAGCCGCGAATGACCCTCCTAAGAGATAGAGTGAGAATCAATCCAGAGACTAAAACTGCTGCCGATAAGGCGAAGTTTGCGCAGTGGGAAATTTTACCGGAAAATACTATCATGCTTTTGGAGCTGGATAATGTTTCCAAGAAAGACAATGCCCTTACAGAGGACGAAGTTCTCAAAGTTACAACCTGGATCAATCAGGTTTTGGCTTCCTGGTATCACGAAGGTTTCTTTATGGGAGCTTATTCCGCTGTGGGTAATGGTTATACACAGGTGGTTTCTGCAAAGACTTGCACCCTGACTAGAGATAACTATAAAGAGTATCGAAAATCATCCTATGATGGACTCTCCAACTCAAATATGGGATGGGATGTTCTTCCCCTTAAGACAATTAATGACTTCAATCGAACATATAGCAAGCGCTATAAGATTACTCTAAAAACAGGGTTGCACGATCCCCTGCTTATTAAGGGTAATAGCTTTTACCCCAGCCATACAAACCCAGATACAGATGCTCCCTTTATCCACCGGGATGGCACTATCTTTATTCCAGGCTCATCAATACGTGGTGCTATAGGGGCTTTCATGAAAAAGTACGGTATCTTAGCTTGGGCGGAGCTTACTGGTCAAGCAACGAGTGATCCAACCATTAGCAGCATCAAATTTACTGATCTTCTTTCTCAAGGATCGCTTAACCCAATCCAGATTGAGCACCATGCTGAGGATCAGCTTTCCAGGGCAATATTTGGCGGTGGCAAGTTCGATGAAGAGAGGGTATTCGATACCATATTTCAGGGAGAGATTTTGGTTAGCAAAGCTTTTCAAACCCATGATGATGATAAACTGCAGCAGATCTTTGAATTTCTGGCAAGTGGGATGAAGTTCAGGCAAATTAGCCTGGGTGCCGGCGCTGCACATCCAGAAATGAGCATCGAGGAGGTAAAATGAACAAGCTCTCTGCTAAAGAAGTATTAAAAATCGTCAAAGAAAAAGATTATGATAATAGCTGGTTTATTGGACAGCGCAAATGGTCGTCTGCTCTTGCCCATGAAGTATTGGCTGCGGAAAAGAAGATTCGAGAAAACGTAGCTACCACTCAGTCTGAACAAAATCCTTGCGGGCTTGTGTTTCTGTGCAGCCTGGAAGAGCTTAACGAGACACTGATTCAAGATTGTGATAGGATTTATGTCTTTAATAGCGAAAAGCAGTTTACTGCTATACAATTATCAGATAATAGCTTCTACAGTGCTGTCTATAAAAAGTCTGAAGATGATCAATTTATTCATCCTGTTCACATTAGCAGATCTAAAGATTTCACCACTCAAAACCGCTACAGTTTTGCCAGCTTATTAGGCAGCATTCCAGATCTCAAAGAACATCCAATCACGGTTTGGCAAAATACAAAAAATTTCACTTGGAGGTTCAGCCATGAATAGCACCCACAAAGGCAAGGATGCTTCTACCGATAAAACAAATATCCCCTATGGATTCATTCCAGTTTGTAAAAGCAACTTAGAATACAAAACAAAGCAGAAACTGGACACATATAGTGATGACCTGTATTCAGGCTATATGAATTGTAAGCTATATGTACTGAATGAACTATTGGTAGGAAACCGACAGATAAGCAAGGGGAAACGCTCTACCGAGGTCTATCCATTATGCATAAAAGACAAAATAATCATCCCTGCAAGCACTCTAAAATCATGTGTCGCTAATTTCATGGCTGCCTATCTGGGGTATCCACTTAATAGGATTGATGAATCTAAGTATGGATTCAAAAAGAAAAGACAGGACAATTCGGACTCATGTCGATCCCAAGGTGGTAAAAGTATCGAGGACTTCGAAAAAGACTACTGTGAGTATGACAAAGCAGAGCTAGCGAACGATAAACTAAATATGATTGAAGAAATCTTTGGATACTCCATCTCTGACAAAAGTATTGAGCACGAGAAAAGAGCAAAGTCTGGTAAGGTGCATTTCTCTTATGCCGTGGCAGATAGTGATTACAAGGCGAACAAAATAAATGTCAATATGCCATTTCCTGGATCACCTTATACCGCTTTATACAAGTTTTATATGAGAGATTCCAAGCCTAAAGATTCTGCCCCAAGAAACAATGCCCTTAGGTTAAAAGGGAGAAAGTTCTTTTATCGAACTAAGGATAAGCCTTCCATGGAAAATAAACCGAATGAAGTGTTTCTTAAAGATGTTTTGCGAGCAGACAAGGAAGTTATGCCTTTCTTTACATTCCGGGTTTATTTTGAAAACCTTGAAGCTGAAGAGCTAAGAACCCTGTGCTACTGTTTAAACATGGGTCAAAATTGGGAGCCAGTATTTTCTTCAATTATCTGGGACAAAGACAAAGATAAAGCATACATCAAAGATAGTGAGACCTCTCTTCTCTGCCATCAGATCGGCTATGGGAAAAATTATGGAATGGGAGCTGTGAAGATTGTGCTGGAAGAAAGAAAAAACAAGGTGTGTGTGATCAGGGTTAAAATGAACAAGGAGACTCGAAAGTTGGGGGAATGGTACTTCTATCCTTCAATTGAGAAAAAAATGTCAGATGAGCTCAAGGACTTATCCTACTTATACGCCTTATAGCGTGAGTATCCTGGACCGCGAAGAATTATGAAAACAAGAAGGTAATATTATGAGTAACAACATTGTATTAGCCACCATTGGAATGAGAGACCTGCAGTACGTTTACAAAGACTCTTTGGGTGACAGGTATCGGACAGCTATTCACAGCATCGAAGATTATACTGATTTTCTGAATAAATGCTATTTGCTGCCATACAGAGATTATGAGGAACAGGAATTGAAATCTATCGCGCATAGTCAAGTCGATGGAGTGACAATTCCTATGCTACAAAAAGCCTTTGAGTTTGCCAAATACAAAGGTGCCAAACAAATTGATAAATTGATCCTGCTTCCTACTAAAAGAGATACCCTGGCAGAGATACTCGATAGCTTACCAGCAAAAATAAACGATTCAGAGCATCGGGATAGTGTTGCAAGGTACATCAAGGATAACAAAATACTGGACTACGCCAAAAAAGATTACTCTTATCAAAGTGCAGTGAAGATCAAGCATCTGCTCTCTACTCAGTCAGATCAGATTCCGTTGCACTTATCAGAAATAGACGTGCTGCCTTTGGGAGAATACGGCTTCCTTGGAAAACTGTTTTCTTCGCCAGATGAAATAAGCACAGCAGATTTGGATCGTGCCGATATCAATAGATCAGACTTCTTTGATTTTGAGCTCATAGAGGCTTTGAAACCATATTTGTCAGAATTGGAGGGTGCTAATATCTACCTGGCTTCATTTTCCGGTGGGCTGCCTGGAATGCAGAAGTCGCTAAGCAAAGTCTTGCAAAGTCTGTTAGTTTCACCGGTCCTGATCCCTGTTCCAATCTCTGAGGAGAGAGGATTCATAAGCCTTCAAGACCCGCAGGACAGTTTTCTCTCCCAGCACAAGCAAATGAGCCAGTGCGCTATGGAAATGGATTGGGATACTGTAGGATACTTGCTCAAAGAGATATCGCAAGAGAAGCCGGATTACTTCACAGCGGAGACAGAAGAAGAGTTAGGACATTTAATAAAAACTATTTTCAATATCCAAAAAGATGATAAAAGCTGGTTTAGCAATTTCTTTGTGCTTATCCTCAGGGCGCTATACAAGCACGACTACAATAATCTGGTGATCTGGCTGAAATGTATTGAGGAAGCTGCTTGGTTTGCAGTTCTCAAGCTGCCCGAAAACGAAGAAAAGAACGGATATAAGTTTACCCCTGATCACAAAATAAACGATTATCAGAAGCAAAATGTGCTTCTGTTTAACCCCCAGTTTTTCATTCCTGCCAGATATACCGATGTTAAAGAATATCTTAGGTCAGGTAATAGCATAAAGTACTTGAAAGAATATGAGGGATTGTTTTTTGACACTCGCAAGGTATATAACAACAACAATAATGACAGATACAGCCATAACAAGGTTTATGGCAGAATAGTAACAAGGCGGAATCAGCTGGTACATTATGGTAAACCTGTCCAAAAAGACGACGGCATGATAAGCTCTTTACTGAAATACATTGGAACATCTACTGAAGATTTGAACAAAGCTATTTTTGCGTTAAAAAGCAGTGATTGGCAGACGGTAAGTGAATTTGAGAAGAACTTACTGATTTCCAGCCCATTCTTTTCTGTCCTGAAAAAGATAGCCGGTATTACAGACCCTGAGTGGCTCCCAATAGAACGTGTCAGTATCAAAGATTACATCCAGATCATCCATGATTTGAGTAAGCAATAACTCACCCTATTTGTGCGGGCAATCTGTGGCAATGAGCAAGGCTCACATTACAGATTGCCCGCGGGTCTTTGTTCTATCTACCTCCCTTCACTAAGTCCGTCATAAGTTTCTCCGCTATTTTTGCTGCCATTCCAATAAGTCCAGTTATTACGATCAAGATTACTTTCTTTTTCATGTGTCCTCCTATTTGTTTTTGTTATGGATTTGATGATGAGTTTCCTTCGATACTATGGCCAGGTTGCTCGGCCGGTTATCGGTTTTTACACAATTTTTATGGTGAACTTCATATCCTTTGGGAATAGTACCGCCACTGGCTTTTGCGGCTACGGTGCGATGGGTATATTGCCAGCTATTCCCTGTTGAGTACTGTTTGTATCCGTTATTGATTCTGAATTTAGCCATGATTCCCTCCTTAGGGATTAGTTGGTTTGTTACTCATTATTTGATTACTACATTTACCCAATCCTGGTGCTGTAACCTATATGTGAATAATGCTGTTTAGAATTCGTGCGCTATATCCACCCCCTTTGATATCTCTTTTATCTTAGTCGAAAACTTTATCCCACAAAAATTTGACCAAACATCCAACTCCCACAGCTATCACCAATGGCGCGCCCACAGTGGTCACCTGTCAATGGAATTTTAAAGTGCACCACTTTTGGAAGTTTAAACTGCACCACTATTTTCAACCTTTAAAGTTCTCTGACGGTGCTTTGGAGCGTAGCGGAAAAGCGCCGTCAGAAAACTTTTCGCTC
>JAJBAY010000136.1 GCA_020532515.1 Candidatus Cloacimonadota bacterium
ACATTACTGTAAAATAATCTCTAACATACCACTTGTCTCAAACAAGGCAAATTCGCCTGATAGGGACAGTACGTCAAATCCCCGGCTGGTTTTTCATGTAAACTCCAAAAAGCGGTTAGTAAATGATGCAACTACCATCTGAAGACAGCGTTACAGTGCTAATCCCATTGATCTGTGAAATCCGTGAAATCTGTGTGAGACTCCCTGCACCAGCGTTAAAACCAAGACACGCACCAAGAACTCCCCCCAAATCCCGAATTATCTTGACAGCCACAGCCCAGCTTTATTCATAAGCTTTGTCTGCGATAATGCTGGGATCACCAAAATCTCCACGGTGGATCACGATCATTACTTACTGCTTTTCAGCGAATATCGCAGCATTCTAAGAGGAAAATAAGATGTTAAAGCTCGCTTGTGCTTTGCTAATACTCAGTCTTTCGGCTTGTGCCGTGATTGATATCAGCACTCTTGATACGGCCTTGCCGGTGGCTCCGGAAACATATCAGATCGCAGCCTATCAAGCTTTGGGCTTGGATCTTAAATCTGTGGTATATGACGAAGACTCATCCGATGAACCTGGTGCTTCAGCAGATCTGGTAAACGGCATAAAGACCAATATCAGCCTGAATCCAGAGCTTGACCTGCAAGCGCGGGCTTACTTTAGCAGCAATTCCTGGGGTGGCAAACTGGGCCTCAAAAAGCTGATGTACCAGGAAGGCCGCAGCTATCTGGCCCTTGCACCGGCGTTAAACTATGTGCAGGAAATGAATAACGAGAATAATTATGATGTGCAGGTGTTCGGGGCAGAAATGCAAATCTTGTTTTCTCAGAAATGGGGAAATCAGGCAGGAACTATCGCGATAAGAGGAAACTATAACAAATACCTGGAAGATATTCGGCATGACGAAGAACTTCCAGATATTCGGCCTGACGAAGAAGACCATTACTGGGTGGAAAACAAGGAATACGATATCGTGCATGCTGGAATACGTGCAAATGTATGCTTCACGTACAAACATGTTTATTTTATCCCGGAGATTGGAGTAGAAGCTATTCCCGTGATAAATGGCGTATTTTCTGTGCTGCCCAGCTTCGGATATGCGATCGGAATTGAGTTTTGAGAGAGCTACTTATCATCCTTATTTCTCTGGCCTTGTATGCCTGCTCAGATGATCATTGGGCTGGGCACAAATGCACTTTCCCGCAAAGATGAATACCAGGCGGACGCCTTTGCTGTATCGGAGTAGGGGCGTTGGGCCGAACGCCCAAATTTCCCAAATCTCCAAACTATGATCAACGGAATGTTTTGGGCGTTCAGCCCAACGCCCCTACATTATCCAATGACATAGCTTCTTTGAGTGCTTAACTGATGATCAATATAGCTTTTAAGGAGAGACAATGGAGCATCAGCATTAGGTGAATATCCTTGTATGTACTGTGGGGAAATAATCTCTGTATCATAAGGTTCATTGGTGCTAGTAAACACGTTACCGCTGCGGGCAACATTTTTGCCATCTGCACCATCAGAGGAAGCAGTGATATTTTCAGCGTTGTAATCACCGACAGGGAGTCCGGATTTGAGATGAACGTAGATAGTCTTTTCTGCAATATTCCCTTCAGATTGAGCAATATTGATAGAGGTATCACTAAAGGGAAAACTATAATCCTGCCCTGCAGATCCGGAAGCCGACACTGCCGTAGCTGCGTTTCGGGAGGCCGCTTTGCCGACTCGAAACCCGGCAATAGACAGAAAGTCCGAGCCAGTAACCGCCACGATCCACTCGGTGAGTCCCGCTATCAGGACCTGTCGGATTGCTAATGGGACTGCTGTTATAATATCTATAGTCCAGCCAATCCCAACACCATTCGAACACATTACCGCTCATATCGTAAAGACCAAGAGCATTAGGAGCTTTGGTTCCCACTGGTTTGATCCCATAAGGGCTATCAGAGTGATTATTGTTATCATACCACCCCACGGTGCCCAGATTATTCGTACCACTATACACATAATCAGGATCATTGGTGGCACCCCGCGCGGCATATTCCCATTCTGCTTCAGTAGGTAAACGGTAGCCAGTGGCAGTCCAATCGCAGATCACTGCATTCCAGGTGCTATTATCGGAACTGGGAACTCTCCCCCAGGCAGAGGGATCGGTAGAGCCGCGAATAGTGTAAACAGGTGTCAAACCCTCTTCCATACTGCGCAAATTGCAGTATTTCAGGGCTGAATACCAGCTCACGAGGTAAACGGGATAGTTATCTCCCACTCCATAACTATGAGCCGGATTGGAGCCCATTACCGCCGCATACTCCCCTTGAGTCACCAGATATTTACCCATGTAAAAAGCATTCAGGGTAACGCTGTGGAGGGGTAGTTCTTCTCCAAACCCCACCCACGCCGTTCCGCTGGTATCGCCCATAATGAAGATGCCGCCGGGGACATAGGCCAGCTCACCAGCATGTGCGCCAATCGTAAAGCTTCCGCTGGATAAATTACTGGGAGTCAAGCCCTCCTTATAGCCTATGGCTTTGATAATGGAGCTGGACGATATACTAATCGGGCTGCTATAAACCTCCGAATCGGCTGTAGGATCAGTGCCATCGGTGGTATAATGAATCGTGGCTCCTCTGGTGGCACATTTGATGGATACGCTCTGCGCACTTTCGTAGGGCCCACCTGAAGGATTGAAGATGGGGAAGGTAACTTTGTTCGGGTCCAGTTCCGGTCCGGTTGTCGTATTACTGCAGTATGAAGCCATTAATAGCAGCAGGGTCAGGATGATCGCCAGGTATTTTTGCACTTGCATGATAGGTCTCCTTTAGAAATATTGAGTTTGGTCAAAGGGTCCATCAGCGGCATATTTCAAGCTATATTGATTATTAGCCAACTTTCACTTGGATTCAAAACCTGTCAAGCTCAAAATCGCGTATAGGCATCCCCCAAAAATATTAACGGTCACACGGATGGGACGGATTAAACGGATTGACACGGATTATCTCAGACAAGTCTGAGATAATCCACCTGTTGCTTTGACAATTCAGTTTTTCGAGCTTATATTCTTTGTTTTTGATCCGTGTTGATCCGTTTAATCCGCTAAATCCGTGTAACTATTCAATAAACTACAGCACCCAGTACTGCCCATATAAAAATGGGGGGATGCCTGC
>JAJBAY010000040.1 GCA_020532515.1 Candidatus Cloacimonadota bacterium
AGGATTTTTACATGGAAGCCAGCAAGGATTATCCCCTTATCGGCACCTGCGTGCAGCACAAGAATCAAAAAGCCATGGTCCTGCGCATCGATGTCCTGGCGCACAAAATCTTTGTGGCCCACGACGATGAAAGCGTAGATGATATCAGCCTGGAAGAATTTGCCACCCTCAAAGTCCTCAGCATACCGGATCTGGAACCATGTTGACGAATATATTTTCCCTAAAGCCGGAAGAGCTCGCAGTCAAAATGAAAGAGCAATTCCCCGCTTTCCGCTATCGCCAGGTGATGCATTGGCTCTATAACAAGCTGGTCTTTGAGCCAGAGCAGATGACAGACTTGCCTGCGGCTGTGAAAGATTTTCTCATCAAGAATTTCAGCTTTGCTTTGCCTAAGATCGATCTTGTTCAAACAGCTGATGATGAGACCGCAAAGTACCGCCTAAAGCTCGAAGACAACGCAGTCATTGAGATGGTTCTGATTCCTTATGAAAAAAAGCGTACCCTCTGCGTCTCCTCCCAAGTGGGCTGTGCCCGCAATTGCGAATTTTGTGCCACCGGCAAACTGGGCCTAAAGCGCAATCTGGAAGTGCATGAAATAGTGGGACAGATTCTGCTGGCCTCAGCTATATGCCAGCCCGAACGCCTTAGCAATCTGGTCTTTATGGGCATGGGAGAACCTCTGGATAATCTGGATAATGTGCTGGCCAGCCTGAAGATGATCCAGGCGGAAAATACTCTGGCTTTCAGCCCGCGCAGAACCACCATCTCCACCTGCGGTCTGCCGGATAAAATCAGGCAAATTGCCAATAGCAAAGTCCGGACCAAGCTGGCAGTATCGCTGAATTCTGCCATCGATGATAAACGCGATATCCTGATGCCGGTAAACAAATTGCATCCTTTGGGCGAGCTCAAAGATGCTCTGTTTTATTACCTCAACAGAGTCAATTTCAGAGTGACTTTCGAATATATCATGATCCCCGAAGTCAATATGGGTGGGGAGGATATCAAGGCTCTGAAAAAGTATGTGGGAGATCTCTCCTGCAAGATAAACTTTATACCTTATAACCAGGTACCGGATCTGCCTTATCGCAGCCCTACCGAGCGCGAGATCGACGAATTCTTAAGCCGTGCCCAAGTCCTGAATCAGGCCATCACCTTGCGCCGCAGCCGGGGTTCCAATATCTCTGGGGCCTGCGGCCAATTGGCTGGAACTTAAAGGAGTAAGAGATGAAAAGTATTGAACAAATTGCCCGGGAGTTTTTTCCCAGCGAAGATATGGCCCGCTGTGGCGGAGCCCATATAATCTGCCTGCATTGTGCAAAGTGCCGGGCTGAGGAGCCAGATGAGCTCTACGATCCCGAAAAGGGCATCGCGAGCGCCATCGATGCCACGCTTCTGAAGGCAGATGCCAGTAAAGAAGCGGTGAGTGAACTTTGTGAAATGGCGAACTCATATCAGACCGCCTCTGTGTGCATCAATTCCTACTATATCCCTCAGATCAAAAAGCTTTTGGATGAATCCGTTATGAGCTGCACTGTGATCAATTTCCCCTTGGGAGCCTCCAGCCGTCTGGCCGTGAAAAAGCAGGCCAAGGCAGTGCTGGAAGCCGGAGTGGATGAGGTGGATATGGTGCAAAACCTGGCCGCCCTCAAAAGCCGTGATTGGCCTATGGTGCTGGAAACCATAAAGACAGTCGCCATCCAGTGTCTGGAGCGCAAAAAACTGCTCAAAGTGATCCTGGAAACCTGTTATCTTGATCGTGAAGAACTGATCATTAGCTGTTTGATGAGCAAGAAAGCCGGTGCCAAATATGTAAAGACATCCACGGGATTCGGACCCTCCGGAGCCAAAGCCGAGGATATTGCCCTCATGCGCGAAGTGGTAGGCCCCAAATTTGGCGTGAAAGCCAGCGGTGGGATACGGACCCCCGAGGCCGCAAAAGCCATGCTGGATGCAGGTGCAAGCCGCATCGGAGCCAGCAGCGTAAAAGCTCTTTTATAGGCGCCAAAATGAAACTCATCGTAGCCGGATACAATCTCGACAGCAGCCTGATTGAGGGCTTGAAACAGGACAATGCCAGCCCGGAAGTGATTTCCGCGGCTTACGCGCGCATCAGTCGCAGCAGCAAAAGCGTGGATCTGCTCCGTCAGGAAGCTTTAAACGAGGTCGAAAAAGCCCGTAAGTCCAATGAAAGCATCATCTTTGAGATGGGTCACGCTTCCGTGGCAGAACACGCGGTCTTCAATCTCGATCTGATCGATATCTCCCGCTTGCTCACAGAGACCGTCCAACGCAGCCGTCTGGCCTCTTTTACCGAAAAGTCTCAACGCTATGTTACCTTTGGGCAGGACTTTGTGGTTCCGGCAGAATTAAACAAAAAGCCGAAGCTGAAAAAAGCCTATAAAGATATGATGAAGCTCCTTTTTGGCCTCTATGAAGAAAGTTTCAAAGCCTTATCTGAGCTTTATCAAAAAGAAAGGCCCCAGCTTAAGGTGCGTGATCGTGAAGGCCTGGCCAAAGAGGACGCTCGTTATATCCTGCCTTTGGCTACCAAAACACAGATGGGCATGACCATCAATGCCCGCAGCCTGGAGAATCTGCTCAGACGCCTGGCAAACAGTCCGCTTGCTGAAGCCCACGAGCTCAAAGAGCTGATCTTTAATGCAGTAAAGCCCATCACTCCCTCTCTCATCAGGCATGTGGAGCCAGATGGCTATTTGGGCCAGATAAACCTCAGCAGCATAGGCTTTAGCGACTTTTTACAGCAGGAATTGCCCTGGCTGGCAGAGATCGATCTGGAAAACAAAGCCAGATTGGTCTCGTGCCCCAAAAACGCTGATGATAAGGTGCTTTCTGCCCTCATCTACAGCCAAGGTGAGCTTTCCTGGCAAGACAATCTGGATACGGTGTCCCGCCTGCCCAAAATGGCCAAAGAACAGCTTTGGCAGCAGGTGTTTAAGGGTATGCAGGCCTGGCACAAGGTTCCCCGTGCCTTCGAAGCGGTGGATTTTGAATTTGAACTTTCGATGAGTGAATCCTGCTGGGCTCAGTTCAAGCGTCACCGCCAGTGTACCATCCTGAAAAAGGCTGGCTATCCAGGCCTCAGTATCATCCCACCTGCCATAGAGAAGATCGGTCATCTCAAGATTTGGCAGGAAGCCATGCAGAGCAGTACCCGGCTGGCAGATGCCATGCCCGAGTCTCTCAAACATCTGCGGGATTATCTGAAGCTAAATTCCACTCCCTGCAAGATCTATGCCAAGATGAATCTGCGTGAAATCTACCATTTTGTGCGCCTTCGCTCTGATGAACATGCCCAATGGGAAATCCGCAATTTGTCACATGCCATCTGTAATCAGGTGCAAAAACAGGCACCCAATGCCTCCCGTCTGCTCTGTGGAAAAAGTGATTTTAAGCAAATCTATTGACAGAAAGGCTCACTGAAATAATAATGATTAAATTCCGCGTCCCTGTAGCTCAGCTGGATAGAGTGGCACCCTCCGAAGGTGAAGGTCAGGCGTTCGAATCGCCTCAGGGACGCCATAATATCTTGGCCAAATTCTTTTAAGATAGTATATCAAATATGGCAAACGAAGTAATCCTCACCGCTGAAAATATCCATGTCGCCTTTGCTGACAGAGTGATCATAGAAGATGCCTCTTTTGGCATTCATGCCGGCGACAAACTGGGTATAGTGGGTGTAAACGGTTGTGGTAAAACCACTCTGCTCAAAGTTATCAGCGGAATCCTCAGACCCGCTACCGGGCAGATCACCACGCGTAAAGACCTCAAAATCGCCTATCTGCAGCAAGATCCTGATGTGGACCCAAACTGCACGGTATTGAACCATGTGATCCCCAGCGACCCCAAAATCCGCAAAGAGGAGCACCATTACAAGGCGATGCTTACCCGCTTGGGCATGGATCTCTACGATACCCCTCTGGGCATACTCTCCGGAGGCCAACGCCGCAAGGTCGATCTGGCCAAAGAGCTTGCTCATGAGCCCGATCTTTTGCTGATGGATGAGCCTACAAACCATCTTGACCTGGATAGCATTGAGTGGCTCCAGGATTATCTCATCAATACCAAATCCGCCCTGATCTTTGTAACTCACGACCGCTATTTTCTGGATTCCATCTGCAATCGCATCCTGAATATCGAGCATACCGAGCTCTTTTTTCATGAAGGCAATTACAGCGAGTATCTCAGGGGCAAGCTGCTGCGGGAGCAGGACAAATTGCGCAAGGAAACCCGGCGGCAGGCACAGCTTTCCAAAGAACTGGCCTGGCTGGCACGAGGCGCTAAAGCGCGCGCCACCAAGCCCAAGAATCACGTGGATAGGGTAAAAGAACTGCTCAGCAAAAGCTATCTTATTTCCAATCAGGATCTTGACATATCTTTTCAGACCGACCGTATGGGACGCACCATCCTGGAGCTGCACAATCTCAGTAAGTCCTATGGTAGCAATACTCTCTTTGAGAATATCGACCACAATTTTCAGCCCCTGGAGCGCATTGGTCTGCTGGGGCCCAATGGCTGTGGCAAAACCACGCTCTTGCGCCTCATCGTAGGCGAGGAAAAACCTGATCTGGGCAGCATCAAGGTAGGTATCAATACTCATTTTTCCTATTATAAACAGGAAGAGGATAGCTTTAATCCCACCTTAAGCGTATATGATTACATCGCTCAATATGCCGAGAGCATCCGCAGTGCAGACGGAACCAGAATAACCGCCACCGAGATGCTAAACCGCTTCCTCTTTGATGCCAAGATGCAGCAGATGAAGCTTTCCTCGCTCTCCGGAGGCGAAAGGAAGAGGCTCTACCTGCTCAAGTCGCTCATGTTCGGGGCAAATTTCATCATCCTGGACGAACCCACCAACGATCTGGATATCCGCACCCTGGAGATTTTGGAAGATTATCTGGATGCCTTCAAAGGCTGCCTGCTCATCGTCTCGCACGATCGCTATTTCCTGGATCGCACCGTGGATTACCTCTTCATCTTTGAAAACGGTAAATTGCGCAAATTTGCCGGTAACTATTCCGATTACCTGCTGGTAAAACGCTACGAAGAAGAAGAAAAAGTCGCCAGTACCCAAACAAAGATCATGAGGCCCAAGCAGGCCATCAAGGGTCTGAATTACAACGAACAGCGGGAGTTTGCACTTCTGGAAACCGAAATCGAGAACCTGGAAAATAAGCTGAATCTCTGCGAAGAAAAGCTCTCAGAGCGGGGCCTGAACCATCAGCAATATGAAGATCTGGCCAAAGAAATAGCAAGTCTGGAGGCCAGGCACGATCAGGCTTTTAGCCGCTGGGTGGAGCTCAGCGAGAAAGAACAGGACTTATAGAGTTTTAGCGTTTTATCGTTTTAAGGTTTTATCGTAGTGGCGGACTCCCGCTTTGCCTACACCAGAAGCTCAGACGATTCCAGAATCCAGTATTGTAGCCCCGGGATCCAGCGCTTTTAGGATCTGATCTACATCAGCCCAGACTATCCTACCCCATTCGATGTCGTGGAGATGTCGTGGAGATATCGTGGAAAATATCCTCCTATCTCTACGTCATCTTTAGCACAAACTATACAGGGAGGCACTGGAGTTCACAGGATAGAAAAGCGAGACCCACGAGCAGATTGAAATCTGATTGTGATAAAAAAGGCGTGAATGCCAACCCACAAATCCTTGACTAAAACCCCCATGATCCTATTCTGGCATCCATGAAAAAGATCATCCATGTGGATATGGACGCCTATTTTGCCGCGATTGAGTGCCGTGAAGACCCTTCACTGCAGGGTAAATGCGTGATCGTGGGAGGACCTCCAAATAGTAGGGGAGTGGTGGCTACCTGTTCTTATGAGGCGCGTAAGTATGGCATTCACAGCGGCATGTCTTCCCATCAGGCCTGGCAGCTCTGCCCTCAGGCGATTTTTGTGCATGGCAATTTTGCTCTCTACAAAGAGGTTTCCCAGCAAGTGCGAGAGATCTTTTATGCCTGGACAGATCAGGTGCAGCCTATGAGTCTGGATGAAGCCTATCTGGATGTGAGCGAGAACAAAAGGAACGAGCCGGATGCAGTAAAGATTGCCCAAGCCATCAAGGACGAAGTATATCGCAGAACCCGCTTAACCTGCTCTGCCGGGGTGTCTTATAATATGTTCTTAGCCAAGATTGGTTCTGATCTGAATAAACCAGATGGGCTCACGGTGATCACGCCAGAAAATGCCCGGGAGATCCTTTTTGCCTTGCCCATTCGCAAGTTTCACGGCATCGGTAAAGTGACTTCAGCCCGGATGAAGAAGATGGGCATTCATAATGGGGCAGACCTCTTCCAAAGAGATGTGCAGGAACTGATGCGCGTCTTTGGCAAGGCCGGCTACTTTTATTACAACGCGGTGCGGGGCATCGATACTCGGGAGGTAATCAGCTCTTGGGAACGCAAATCCATCAGTTGTGAAAACACTTTTGACGAGGATATCGGTGATTTGGATTTCCTGCTGGCTCAGCTCAAAAGGCTGGCAGAGCGTCTTTGTAGCCGGATGCGCCTGAAAAACATCCAGGGACAAAGCCTGGTGCTGAAATTGAAATATGACAATTTCGAGATCATTACCCGCAGCGCTCTTTTGCCTGAAAGTACCAATGACTACGAAACTTTACTGCAGGGTGGGGAGCAGCTTTTGATCGCCAATTGGGATACTGCGCGGAAAGTGCGGCTCTTGGGCCTGGGGGTGACAAAGCTTGATTGTGAAGGAGATTGCGAGCAGATTATCCTCGATCTTTAGGCTCTCTGATGGCCCCGGATGGTAGAGGAATCGCAACAAAGGGCAAAGGGTCTCTCACAGATCACACAGATTTCACAGATTGGATTTTTGGGGTGGGGGAGTTCTTGGCTCTTGGTTCTTGGTTTTTGGGGGGGGCTCACAGATCTCACAGATCTCACAGATTTTACGGATTAATACAGATTAATCAGATAATAGCTAATTCCACCCAAGATCCCTGTTCTATCTAGCCCCAAACTAATCCACAAAGCGCGGAAACACGCTATAAATAACTTTTATTACTCTCTTACTGCTAATCTGCGAAATCTGCGTGATCTGCGTGCGACCCTTTTCCCGCAGAAGATCTCTGTCTACTTCTTCAGAGGCAGACTCACAAACACCGTAGTGCCTTCGTTTTCCTTACTCTTGATCCAGATCTTCCCCTGGTGCAATTCCGCGATTCTTCGGGAAGTCGCCAGCCCCAAACCCAAGCCACTGGAACGGTATTCTATGGTGCCGGATTTGTGCGCATAGATCTCATTGAGCTCGTAAAACTTGCGAAACACATTCTTGAGCTGATATTCGGGGATGCCGATGCCATTGTCTTGCACATAGATCACCACGCTGTTTTTACCATCGATCTTTTCCTGTTGGAAAGCGGCTTTACGAGCGCCTATCACGATAGTGCCAAAGTCATTGGTAAAGCGGATGGCATTGAGCACCAGATTGTAGATCATCAGATGTAGCGCTTCCCAGTTTGCGCTGATTTCAGGCAAGCCTTTTTCGATATCCGTGCGAATGAACATCTTGCGATTGCGGGATAAGATATCCACTTCCTGCTGAACCAGCTCCAGAATCTCCTCAATCACGACCGGTGCCATATTCAGGCTCTTCTTGAGGTTATAGTTGTTCATGGTGGTGATATCGCCGGTGGTAATAATGAGTTTCTTCACGGAGTTTTCGATCTTACCGATGATCTCTGTGCGTTCATCTTCATCGGCATAGAGGTTTCTTTTCAGTCTGGACACATAGCTTTGCAGGGTGGTGAGCGGGGTATTCAGCTCATGCGAGACGATGGCCATAAATTCATCCTTCAGCACCTCAAAGGCGTTCAATTCACTGCTCTTTTGCAGGACGTTTTCATAGAGCATAGCATTTTTGATGGCAATGCCAAGCTGTTTGATGAACAGGGCGATGATCTCTTCTTTGAGATACATGGCGCGGGTGTTGTCATCCATATTATCCAGATAGAGGAAGCCAAAGATATTCCCATCCACCGTGATTGGGGTGCAGAAGATGGTATGGAGTTGATAGTCCTGCACGCTGATGGCGCTTTTGAAGCGGTTATCCTCGATGGCGTTGATGGTGCTCACCATCTCCATGCTGGTTTGTGATAAGGACAAGGCGGTTTTACTCACTCCGGCCACGTTGCTCAGGATCTGCTTTCCTTTGTTGATTTGAACCTTGTATATATTGTTGCCGTCGCTATCCCGTTTGATCAGGAATCCCCGGCTGCTATTGGTAAAATCGATGGCATTGGATACGATCTCATGCTCCAGATCCGAAATATCCACGATGCTCATGAGTTCATGGGAGATCTGCATGAGTTGATTCATCTTTTCGATGCGCATGGTAATTTCGGAATAGTCCTGTATGCGTACAATCAGGGCGGAAAGGTGTTGCCTTACATTGCGCATGATGGAGATTTCCTGCTTGGTATAGGGCAGCTCGCCATCATCTGAAAGCAGCAGGTAGCCCACTCTTTTGGAGCCTGTCAGCAGCGGGATAATGGCCACATGGCGATCATTATGAACGATCTGCAATATGTTGTCAAGCTTCAGAGCCCGTTCTACTTCCTTATTCAAGAAAGGATCGATGAGGCTGTCTTTCTCACAGTTATGATTGATAAATTCAGTATAGTTTTGGATACGATCCGAGAATTCCATCAGACGGAATTGCCAGGGTGCCAGGACCTCATTGATCCCTTTTTCCATGAGGAATTTGATCCTGTCCACATTGTAAATATTGGCGATATTGAAGAGCAAATCATTCCATTTGCGGCGCAGGTCTTTGGTCCGGGATTTGAGGCGGACGAGATCGAACTTGCGGATGCTCTTGAGACCGTAGAGATTTATATTCAGGTAATTGGTTTTATCATCTTCCGGGGTATCTTTGGTAATGCTTTCAAGGTATTTCCGGTATTCGAGGAAGGCTGCAGAGGCCATCTCATCTTGTTTGAGCTCTACCAGAATCTGAATCCGGATTTGATATAAATCTACATTGAGCTGGTAATATTCATATTTGCGCCAGTCTGCCAGAGCATTGTTCACTCTTCGCAAAATATCCCTTAAGGGTATGTTTGCAGAGAGCAGGTGCAGTTTCAATTGTAAGATATCCAGATTGCACAGCCAATACCGGTAACTATTTTCTTCGGCGATGCCGCGGGCTTTGTCTATCAATTCCTGAGCCTTGAGATAGTCTCCCAAGCCGTAATGACAGGTGGCTTCCAGGATGTAAAACACGGTAATGGCATAATTGTTATTGATCTCACCCGCGTGTCTGAGTGCCAGTTTCAGCTCACTCAGCGCTTTCTCATAATCCAATTCCACCATGGCGATGAGGCTGAGGACGTTGTGCTGAAATTCCTCTTCACGCAGGTGCTTGAAATTGATCTGAATGTTGCTGCTCAGCAGTCTTCTTAGTTTTTTGGGGCTCTTCATTTCGTGCAAATAGTAGAAGTAGGTCTTGACCAATGGATTGATAGCGGTGAGTTTGCCTTTTGTAAGCTCTGGCTCTTGCTCCATAATATAGTCGTAATAATGCCCAAAACCTTTTATTTTGCTCTTTGCCAAGGCCATATTGCGTTTAACGGAATCCATATAAGCATTATTATTGACAGATTCCATGAGGCTCTTGCAGGATAAGAGCAAGCGCTCTGCCTCGTGAAATTCCCCCATTTTGATCTTGGCTTCTCCCTGGTTCAGCAGTGCCAGGGCTTTCATGGAAGTGAGATTGAGCTCTGAGGAATATTTGTAAGCCAGATTGGAGTAGCTGCTGGCTTGCAGCGTGATGCCTTGTTTGAGATAGAGATCCGAAAGATTGTTGTAGATCAGTCCCCAATAGCGGCGGATATTGTGGCGCTTCCAGATATTCAGGGCTTGATTCAGGTGATCGTTCGCCTCTTCAATGTTTTTCTGATCGCTGTAAAACACCCCTAAGTTGTTGTGCATGGACGCCAAGCGGATCAAGACATTGTTGTCCAGTTCCGGCGGAATCTCTTCCAGGAAATCATCCATGAGCTTCAGGGCACGATCAGGCTCGCCTTTGATATTGTAATATACAGCCAATCTATCCACAAAGGCAATCTGAAGATCAAGAGGGAGCTCTTCAGCTAAGGCCAGATCCAGATAGTGCTTTGCCTTGTCCAAATCCTTTTTGAGATATATCTGTATAAAGCTAAGCCAGGTGAGCAGTTGCTGCTTGCCGGTTATGCGCAGGGGCTCGGCTTTTTCAAAGTTTTCTAAAGCCTTTTGATAGTCTTCGCGCAGTAAATAAATAGTTCCAATGGCATAGTATTTCTCAAAAAGCTCCGGGATCAAGTCTGAGTTTTCCAGCAGGAAGCCAGCCCGATCAAAGAATCCCGTAAGCTCCGTTTTTTCCTGGAAGACGCTCAGGTCCTGGATGATCTCTTTGATGCTGACATTGGTGCGGGGATCAAAATCCAGCTTCAGCACACTGAGCATGGCTTCATAGGCCTGAGCCTGTTCATAATCCTCGCTGAGCATGTCTTTCAGGACCAGATAATAGTGCCTGGCAGATTGCAGGTCTTTGGCGAGCATAGCGTTATCGATCAAGCCCAAACAGGTCTGGATATCGTTTACCTTTCTAGTGCTGAAGTACTGCAAAAGCCGTTTCGACACCAGGACATGGACCTTCTCATCGCTTTCCTCAAACATGCGGTCTTTGGCTTCTTTGAAGGTAAAGCCATAGTGCTTCTCATCTTTGTACAGGATTTCGTTGTAATTTGCGTCATTCAGCAGATTGTATAATTCCGTGTCTTTCAGTTTCAGGATATAGATCATCAGTTCACGGCTGAGGGCTGTCTGCACGATGCTGAGCTTCTGCAAATGGGCGTAGTTCTGAGTGGTGAGATGGCTCATGCGCGAGTAGATCGAATGCACCAACCGTGAGGGCAAAACGTAATCTTGCAAATCTGGGGGAAACTTAATCTCATCATCCAGGGCAATCTCTTTCTTTTGCACGAGATCAATGAGGATTTCCCTGATGAAATGCGGGTTTCCAGCAGAACGCTCATGCAGCTCATCCATGAATTTGGCAGGCGCAGCTATCGGCAACAAACGGTTGATATAGGACTTGCTTTCATTCTTGTTCAGGAAGGGAATATTGATCAGCACGGTGTGATCAATCTGGCTAACTTTGTTAAAGTCATTGCAAGAGAGTACTATCATCATCCGGTTTTGCACCAGGAAGGGGGAGATAAAATTGATGAAGTCTATGGTATGGCGGCTGACATATTGGAAATTGCGGATGATGAAAATGACGGGTTTGTCTCGCACCAATTGTGATATCAGGCTCTGGACGCTATCAAAATCGCTCTTGAGATCATCCACGCTCTGCGTCAGGGACTTTGCTTCCTGTTCGCTGGCAAAGAGATAGCGCTTGAACTTGGGTGAGATCTGCTGCAGGGACTTGTACTTCTGGATCTCTTCTGGGCTGAGGGATTGCAGATATTCCTTGATCAGAGCAAAAAAGGCTTCATGGTCCGTGCGTGTGCAGGAGTAGTCGTAAAGGAAGAATTCACCGCCCAAAAGATGATAGCGAAAGAGCGAAAGAATGCTGTCTTTACCCAGTCCGTCTCCACCTATCAGAGAGACTATCTTGCCGTTTGAATTCGTTACTGCTGGTACAAAATCCAAGATTTGATGGGAATACTTTTCCCGCACGATGTAGCTATTGAACCGCATGGTATTCACCACAGACCAAGAGGCGGAGAAGGGATGCTCATAGTGATGAATACGATTGATATAGCCGATGATCTCTTTCCCGCTCTTAAAGCGATTCTGGGGGTTCCGTTCCAGCAGTCTGAGGATGAATTTCTCCAGTTCCGGGGGGATGTTTTTGTTCAGTTCGGAAGGGAAATTCGGGATAAAGTATTGGTGCCCACCTGTGATCAGGGCATTTATCTGATCTATGCTATAGGGAAAAGACCCCGTACACATGCGATATAGCATCACACCCAGGGCATAAAAATCACTGCTTACCGAGGGTGGATTTCCCAGGTAAAGTTCCGGTGCCAAATATGGCAAAGAGCCCGAAACATGCTGGCTATCCTGTCCCGGGTCTATTTTGGAAAAGCCATAATCGATGAGCTTTACCGTGATCTGAGAACCTTCCACATTGTAAAGCACGTTTTCCAATTTCAGATCCTTATGGAAGATGTTTTGGCGATGCAGGGCATGCAAAGCGTAAGAGATCTGTACCACTATGTCATAGATATGATTCAATTTGGATTTTGAAAAGCGGAAGTTGGCCAGAGTCTTGCCTTCAAAGTATTCGCTGATAAAGTAGATATGATCGCCCACGTGCCCAAAATCCACCACGTGTGAGAGATTGGGATGCTCGATCTTGGTGATATGATGCATATCCTCTGCGCTGAAGTAGCGGTATAATTCTTCGGAAGAAAGGTATTGAAAAAGTTTTAGGGTATATATGCGGTCTGTGCGGATATCGCGGACTTTGAACATATTGGCCCAGCTACCCGAGCCCAGGCTTTCCAGCACTTCATAGCGGTGATCTATATACATTGATTACTCCAATCGGCTTTTATGCCCCCCAGTTTTGTGGCCTTAGCACAGGTGTCAATCTTTATCTTTGGAACATGTCGTAAGCGTGCTTCCAACGCTTGTGTACCCAAAACCAATGATCCGGATATTTGTGAATATAACGTTCTGTAATGGCAATGATCTGGGACAGTACTTTCTCATAATTCTCTTCTTTATCTTCCAAATCAGGATGATAGATCATGGGCGAAAATTCAAAGCGCAGGCCATCATCCTTGGTCCGGACCACGAAGCCTGGAACGATGGGAATCTGGTATCTTAGGGAGAGCTTTGCCACTCCTTTCCAGTGAGAGGCTGGGTAGGACAGGAAATCAAGCACCAGGCCGTGCGAGCCGGCGTTTTGATCTGCCAGGATGGCTACCATTCTGTTGTCTTTCAGATCGCTGATGATGTCTCTCAGCCCACGTTTCATGTCTATCACATGCAAGCCAGATCGCTCCCTGATGGCATTGGTATAGTCATCAAAGAGGGTATTGCGCTGTTTCTTGGTGATTACGCTTAAGGGGATTCCCTTCAGAGGCAGGATGCGGGCTGCTTCCCAATTGCCAAAATGGGCAGTGGCCAAAATCGCGCCCCGTCCCATGGCCAAAGCTTCATCCACATATTCCCGGCCCTGGATCTCGGATATGCGCTCAAGTTCGGCATCGCTCATCAAGTATTCCTCGATTATATTCAGCCCCATCTGCCGGTACAGCCCTTTCATGACTTCATTGATGCGCTCCTGAGGCCAATCTGGATAAACTTTTCTGAGCTGGATAGAGGCTACTTTCCGCCGGATTCCCAAGCCGTAACCAACCCAGTGGAACAAGCCCAATATAAAAGCTTTACTCAGACGATAGGGCAGCAGCTTCAGCACTGCAATCAAAGCCCTGAAAGGATAGTATTCGAGGACGTTTTTCAGATGGTTCTTGCGCAAAATTCCCTGTGCCCGATCAAGCGAGGGCGGCGAGTTTGTTCAATATTACATTTTTGGATACAACTCCGATAGAAGAATCCATGAGCTCTCCTTCCTTAAAAAAAAGCAAGGTTGGTATGCTCATTACTCCGTGTTTTCCAGCCAGTTCCGGGTAGTCGTCCACATTGAGTTTGCCCACAGTGACTCCCTCTTCTTCCTTATGGATCTCCTCGATGGTAGGACCAATCATCTTGCAAGGACCACACCAAGGTGCCCAAAAGTCTATTACTACCCGCTCACGGGAGATTATTTCATTGAAGTTTTTGTCGGTTACTTCTATCAGCATTATATGCTCCTTATTTGTTTTTATATCTATGTATAAGATAACGCTGATGCCGGCTTGGGCAAATCCCAAAACTGAACCTGGCGCTTGTCCAAGCTAAGCTGCCGTTTAGCAGATGTTTCAATGCAATAACAAGCTAAGCCAGATCTGGATATATAGGGCACAAGTTATCAATTTGGGAGGAAAAGCAGCCCTTGAGAAAAGCGGGGGAGAGCAGGATAGCTACATTTATCTTGACTAAAATCGCTTCAAAATTTATTATGGGGAAAATAAGAGATTTGTACAAGGAGAATCATGCGAAATCTAATTCTTATAATAGCAATGCTCGGCTTACTGCTGTGCCTTTCAGGTAAAGAGATTCTGATCTCTCCCGTTGAATATCGTATATTAGAAGCCCAAGAATATGATCTGGAGCTCACTTCCAGCAAGAACCTTGGGAAAATGTATGCCACTTTGAGGTTTGATATCTCAAAAGCTGAATTGGAAAAAGCGGATCATTACAGCATCTTTCTTGCTTGCTGTGCAGGCATCGATAGGTTGAAGATCAACGGTGAAAATGCTAAATATTATGTCACTACAGATCTTCATCCCTTGCATTTTGTGCCGGTACTCCGGCATCTGGAATTGATCGAAGCAGATACGCCCGCCACCTGTTATTCCTTCGATCCCGACCTGTTTGATCAAGAAATAAACTCCGTATATATTGAATATCAGTTTCCTACGCCTGCCTGGCAGACCCGCCCGGATGGCTCTGAAGTTTTGCGCATAGGGGATATCCCGTTTTTCTACCCCCGCAATATCTACAGCCCCGCCGAGCTTTCCTTAAGCCTTCATACCACCACCTTTTACACTATGAGGAATGCGGATCAAATCACAGACAAAGGGAGTTTTAGAATCATTCGTAAAAAGATTATAGACATGATAGACGATGATATACAGCTCGATCTTTACAAGGTGCTAAATTAGCTCAGTTGGTAGAGCAACTGATTCGTAATCAGTAGGTCGGGGGTTCGACTCCCCCATTTAGCTCCAGCGTTACAGCGGTTTGCCCAAAAGTCCGTAGGACATATATAGGCAAACCGTTGATTTATTCACAAAAGATACCCCAGCAAAGAGGATTTTAATATATCTGCTTTGTGCGATCTTATGCAATCTATCTAAGGTCAAACGATTCCATACTTTCAGCTTATAGTCCAAGAATAGTAGCAAGCATAGCTTAAATATACTTCTTTCCCATTCGATGTCGTCGAGATGACGTGGAGATACCGTGGAAAAAATGCACTTATCTCCACGGCATCTGTAGCGTGAGCTATGCAGGAAGGCTGCGGCAAGCCCTGAAATGGGGAGGCTGTGTAAGATTCTCATTGACACAGATGGGCAAATCCAAAACTTTGAGTAACTGAAAACAATGTGGAGAGGAAAATGCGCAAGACCTTGATAGTGATGATATTGATCTTATTTGCAATAGTGCTTTGTGCTGATGAAATAGACGATAGAGTGCGGGAATTGCAACGTTTGAAAACTGAGCTGGAAAGCACGGAAAGCAAAGTTCGGGAGACCGCTGCCAAAAAGAAAAGCACCCAAAGTGAGATTCAGCGCACTTCTTCACTCAAACGCATCACGGAACAGAACCAGAAAAAGTATCAATCTGAACAGCAGATCGTGCGGGATTCGCTCTCGCAGGTGCAGCGGCAGATCCAGATCGCAAGTGAAAAATTGGACCATCTGCATAATGCGCAAAACGATGAGTTAAACATCTTGCTCAGGGTGGATTACAGCTATAAAAATCAGGATATCTCGCATCGTGATCATCGCTACCTGAAAGAGCTGATTCGGCATAACAAGCGTTCTATAGACGTGCTGGGTGGGCACAAAGTTTCTTTGGAATTAGCCCAAAGAATCACCAGCAACCAAGCTGCCAGGATCTCTCACAATCTGAAAAATGAAAAGCAAAAAAACACTATATATAATAAACAGATTCGCAATCTTACCAATCAAAGTCAAAAGCTGACTGCACAAGAAACCGCTCTGCAAGCGAGTATTGCCAAACTCAGGAAGGACGCTGCGGATCTGGAAAACCTGATCAATCGCTTGATGGCAGAGAGCGGAAAAGAGCCCTCTTCTTATGAATTTACCAAGGCTAAGATCCTCTGGCCGGTACGCGGTCAAATCATCCGCAATTTTGGTCAGGAGACCCGGTCTTACAATACCTCTGTGGTGAGTAATGGCATCGATATCGCCGTGCGTGAAGGCACCAAGGTGGTGGCTGTGGACAAAGGCGAAGTGGTCTTTTCAGACCGTTATGGCGGCCAGGGTAAAATGATCATCATCGATCATCAAAACGGCTTTTTCAGTTTGTATGGCTTTAATAGTGACCTCGTGGTGAAAAGAGGTGACACCGTGAGCCGGGGACAAATGATTGCCCGCAGCGGAATGACCGGCTCGGCGACTCAGGCTTCCCTGCATTTTGAATTGCGTAAAGATGGTGCCGCCATCAATCCCTTGCCTTATTTTGAACGCTAATTATGCGAATATATAATAGAATACCACCACAAACCGAGAAAGGATAGAACATGATAAAAGTAAATAATCCCTCGCCCAAAAAGCTAATCAACTTCTTGAGCAAGAACCCGCTAAAGCAAGAAAGCATCCTGCATTATACGGGAACTATGTGGGGAGTGGGAGCCCGACTTTCGGCCATTGACACCATCAAAAGGATCAATGAACTCAAACAGCGTGAGAGGGTAGGGATGATAGTCCTGGTGCCCAATATTATGTGGTTTGAAGAGGAAAAGATTCCCATCCCAGAAAAGATCTACTCTCTGATGCAACAGTATTTCCCCGGTAATCTCAGCATAGCTTTTCCAGTGGATGATCCGCGTTTTGAGCACGTAGCTGTGAATGGGAAGGTGGCGTTTAGAGTGCCGCAAGACCCTCTGCTGAGGCTCTTTATCGAGCTTTTGGACGAGCCCATTGTCAGTACTTCGATCAATTACTCCAGTCTTCCTGCCGAAAATGATGTTGCGAGATTGGAGAAGATCTTCGGTTCGTGGTTCGATTTTGCCTTGTATCCTCCGAAAAGGGTGATTCAGGATGGATCCACAGCTTCGACCATAGTAGAGTATATCAGCAAAAAAGAAGGCGGGATCGAAGATCTCAAATGCCTGCGCGAGGGCTCGGTACCTTTTTATGAAGTGAAAAAGTCCTTTTTTCGGCCCTTGGTGATGTTTGTCTGCACCGCCAATATCTGTCGCAGTCCCATTGCAGAAAAGCTCTTTGCCAAGATGATCCGCGAGCAGAACATGGGTCTGGATACCGATAGCAGCGGGCTACTGGAAGGGGGACACATGATCTCGCTATCTTCCATGCAGCTCCTCATGGAGCAAGGCATGATGGAGGCTCAAGAGCATGTCTCCAAACAGATTACTCCGGAAATGGTGGCACGATCCTGGCTGGTAATTACCATGGAAGAGCGCCAGCGGGACTATCTGCGGAAAGCGAATCCAGAGACCCACCACAAGATACTCACCCTCAATGAAATCACTGGATTTGATGGCGATATCGAAGACCCTCACGGCAGTAACATTGATACCTATCGCGTAACCTATGCCCTCATCGAAGAGCGGCTCAAAATACTCATTGATATGATAAAAAAAGACAAAATCAAGCTATTTAAGGATAAACAATAATGCAAATTACCGATCAGATTATCGCCGAACACGGCATCTCAAAGCAGGAATATCAGTATATACTGGAAATCTTGGGACGCGAGCCCAAACTGGTGGAATTGGGCATATTCAGCGTGATGTGGAGCGAACATGCCAGCTATAAGAACTCCATCTTGCAGCTCAAAACCCTGCCCAAAGAAGGCAAGATGATGCTTACCGAAACCGGAGAGGAAAACGCCGGCGTGGTGGATATCGGGGATAATCTGGCGATCAGCTTCAAGATTGAAAGTCACAATCACCCCTCTGCTCTGGAGCCTTATCATGGTGCTGCTACAGGCGTGGGAGGCATTCTGCGGGATATCTTTACCATGGGAGCCCGGCCCATCGCCGCGCTTAATTCCCTGAGATTTGGCAATCCCCAAAACCCCGTGGTCAAACACCTTCTATCCGAAGTGGTGCGTGGCATTGCGGATTATGGCAATTGCTTTGGAGTTCCCACTGTGGGCGGAGAAATCTACTTTGAAGACAGTTATGAAGGCAATCCCCTCGTGAACGCCATGGCCATAGGACTCTTGAAACATGAGGATCTGGCCAAGTCCGCTGCTGCGGGAGTGGGTAATGCCGTGATCATCGTGGGTGCAAAGACAGGCAGGGATGGCATCCATGGGGCGACCTTTGCCTCTATCGAGCTTTCGGAGGAATCCGAAGAAAAACGCACAGCAGTTCAAGTGGGCGATCCCTTTTACGAAAAGCTCCTGTTGGAAGCTACTCTGGAGATCATCTACGCCGGACTGGTGGTGGGAATTCAGGATATGGGAGCCGCAGGGCTCACCTGTTCCAGCTCCGAGATGGCTGGCAAAGGCGGAGTGGGCATAGAGATCGACGTGAGCAAAGTGCCTCAGCGAGAAAGTGGCATGACCACATACGAGATTATGCTTTCGGAATCTCAAGAGCGCATGCTGGTAATAGTGGAGCCACACAATATCGCTAAAGTACTGAGCATCTTTGGCAAGTGGGATTTAGATGCAGTGCAGATCGGCACCATCACCGACGATAAAATCCTGCGGGTAAAAAACCAGGGAGTGGTGGAAGCTGAGATCCCAGCAGAGTATCTGATTTTGGGTGGCAAAGCGCCGGTTTACACCCGTGAATCCAAGCGTCCGGAGTATCTGGACGTCTTGCAGAATGAGGATTTGAGTCAGCTAAATATGAATCACGACCTGAATGAAGTCCTGATAAAGCTTTTAGCATGCCCGAATATCGCCTCCAAACGCAATGTCTTCAGTCAATATGATCACATGGTGGGCATCTCCACCACAGTCGAGCCTGGCAGTGATGCCGCGGTAATCCGCATCCGTGAGAGCGACAAAGCCATTGCCGCTTCTACAGATTGTAATGGCCGCTACTGCTATCTTGATCCTTATGAAGGGACCAAGGCGGCTGTGGCAGAAGCAGCCCGAAACGTGGCCTGTAGTGGAGCCCAGCCCATCGCTATTAGTAATTGCCTGAATTTTGGCAATCCCTACAAACCGGAAGTCTATTACGGCTTCACAGAATGCATCCGGGGCATGAAAGACGCCTGCCTGGCCTTCAATACCCCTGTAACCGGTGGAAATGTAAGCTTTTACAACGAAAGCCCGGAAGGCGCCATCTATCCCACGCCGGTAATCGCGATGCTGGGGCTGATGCAGGACTTCCGAGGGGCCCAGACTCAGTATTTCAAAGCAGCGGGCGACAAAGTCTTCCTTCTGGGGCCTCTTACCAAAAGCATTGGCGGCAGCGAATATCTCAAGGTGATTCATCATAAAATCGCCGGTCTGCCTCCCCGGATAGATCTGGCTCTGGAAAAACGGGTGCAAGACACTGTGCTCGAGCTCAATGAAGCTGGACTGACTCACAGCGCTCATGATCTCAGTGAGGGTGGCCTGGCCATCGCTCTGGCAGAATGCTGCTTCCATCCCGAACAGACTTTTGGCTTCAAAGGCAAGTTTTCCCATGCCCAGGCTGCTGCCCTGTGCTACTTTGGTGAATCTGGAGCCAATGTCATTATCTCTGCTGCTCCAGAACATCAGGCCGCCATCCAGGCTTTGGCCCAAAAACATCAGGTCGAGCTGCATGAACTTGGTGAAGTAACCAAAGCGCAATCTTTTACAATCAATGATAACATAGACGTGTGCACTCTCAAACTCAGAGCAGCATACGAAACTGGCATAACTCTATAAAAGTGGAGGAGGAAATGAAAATGAACTTTTTCTTCGGTAACATCTTTTGGGGGATACTCCTGGTCTTATGGGGTGCCTCGTTGATCTTGAGGACTTTCAATATCAACATGCCCATGCACAAGATATTCCTGGCTGTAATCATCATCATGTTTGGTGTAAAGCTACTCATCGGAACCTCAAACAAGGCCGTGAAAGGCAATCGCTCTCAGGGAAGATCATACATCCGCAGCAACAAGAGTGGAGATTATAATATGATCTTTTCAAGCGGGAAATTTGATCTCACTGATTTGGAAGAAGATGCCAGGGATATTGAAATCAATGTGGTTTTTGGCTCTGCTGAAGTGGTATTGCCCAATCATCTGACATTCGATATCGAACCTACCACGGTTTTTGGAGCCACAGTGCTTCCCGAACGGAGTCAATACGGCTTTGGTGATAGTCACTTTAAGGCTGGCGATGGACAGGGCAGAGCTATACATATCGAGTCTAACACCGTCTTTGGCCGTATAGAATACGTCTTCCAGGATGTGCGCGGCAAAGAGACTATCGAGCCCCTTGATCCTGAAGCAGAAGCCGTCGGTACCGAGAGCGATTTTTAAGCAAATCAAATGAGAAAGCTGAACCTGATCATCGCATTGGCGATGATGCTAAACATGGCTTTTGCCGCTGAGATAGGTTATGCCCTATCCGGAGGCGGAGCCCGCGGCTTTGCCCATATCGGCATCCTCAAGGTCTTGGAGGAAGAGGGGCTCAAGCCAGACTATATATCCGGCACCAGCATCGGAGCCATCATCGGAGCAATGTACGCTTTGGGCTATAATGCCGCTGAGATTGAGGAGATGGCCTCTAGCACGGATTGGAATGCCCTGATGCAAGATAGAGTTTCGCGGCGAGGCCTATATATCGGCCAAAAACGTTGGGCTCCCTACGGTAACGCCGTGTTTGAGCTGGACCGGCATTGGATGCCAAAGCTGCCCTCGGCTGTGTTTAAGGTAAATTCTCTGAACCTAAAGCTATTTGATTTGGTCGCAAGCGCTGCGCAGGAGCAGGATTTTTCCCGCTACCCCATACCCTTCAGTTGTGTGGCCACGGATTTGGAGACTGGACAGTCTCATATCTTCAAATCAGGCTCTCTGCTGCAGGCTATCCGGGCCTCAATATCCATCCCCAGTATATTGCCCCCGTTTCTGGTGGGGGACAAGTACTACATCGATGGAGGAATCTCCCAAAATCTCCCTATAGCAGAGGTGAAGGAAATGGGAGCCCAGCAGGTGGTGGGCATCAAGGTGAATTCCACGCTCAGAGCTGCACGGCAATTGAACAACATTGTGGATG
>JAJBAY010000137.1 GCA_020532515.1 Candidatus Cloacimonadota bacterium
GAAAATGCCGGAGCCTGGGATCGTCTATTGCAAGCACCTGATCGGCACCAAAAGCGATGAGCTCATCTGCCAGGCCCAGGATTTCGGAGCCCAAGAGTACCGCACTGAGCTTCTCCTTGATCTGTCCAGCCAGAGCGCGTCCCTTGCTCAATAGTTCCAGAGTCACAGGGGCGATCACGCCATCTTTGTGCTCTACAAAGACCCAAATGCCCTGGGAATCGGCTGTGTTGACGCTGCTGGGGCTTAGCTTTTTCATCACAATGGCATCCACAGGGCAGGCCGGTACACAGGCACCACAGAGCGTGCATTTGTCGAGATCGATCACGGCAATATGCTCTTCCATGGTGATGGCATCGTAGATACAGGCGCGCCTGCAAGCTGTGCAGCCAATGCACCTTCTGCCGATTACTTTTATCATCTGTTTATCTCCTGGACGTGAATTACTTTTATGCTCTGCTTTCTTGGCGGTTCGGTTAAGATCATACGACCAATTCCAATATTTTCCAGCTTTACCTCTGCGGCAAGCCCTTTTTTCAAGGCAACGATCTTTTCGTAGAAACTATGAGCCGCTACTATCTATATGGTACACAGCCACTGGACAAATCCCATTTTATTTTTGAGGTTGACAGATTTATCTTTTTACAATTCCTTGTAAGCAAGTAAATAAAGCTGAATGAGGCCTTGATGATTGTAGTAAGTGCGGATCTCCAGAGAACCTTGAAAGACGGGCTGTGCATAGATGAACAGCATGTCCATCTTTCACTGGCAGAGAACGTACGCCAGAAATCAGCAGGCCAGATCAAGAACTTCACAAAATCTAAAGCCGGTGGCTATGAATAAAGAAGCCAGCGCCAGGATCAAAATAAATGACCTTTTGAAGGAATCAGGATGGCGCTTCTTTGATGATGAAAAAGGCAGAGCCAATATCGCCCTGGAAAACCAGACTACCATTACCAGCAAGATGATCGATGCCTTTGGCAACGACTTTGAAAAATCAACCAGTGGATTCATCGACTTTCTTTTGCTGGATGAGCTTTCTCATCCCATCATAATTCTGGAAGCCAAGGCCGAAAAATACAATCCCTTGGTAGGCAAAGAGCAAGCCCGGAGCTATGCGAAAGCCCAAAACTGTAGGTTTATCCTCCTTTCCAATGGAAACCTGCATTATTTTTGGGATACTCTTCATGGTAATCCCTATATCATTACGAAATTTCCCAGCCCCGAATCCATGAAAGGATATGTCCATTATCATCCTGATCCCCAAGCGCTGGTGAATGAGGTCATCACTTCAGGCTATGTTGCTATTACACAAAAGCATGACTATGACCAAAATCCAGACTTTCATGACAAAAATCTCCAGGCAGAATACCTCAAAAAGAATAATCTCGTCCTGCTCAGACCTTATCAGATGGGAGCCATCGAATCCATCCAGCATTCTGTACGCAAAGGCAATGACCGCTTCCTGTTTGAAATGGCGACCGGAACCGGTAAAACCCTCATCTCTGCAGCCGTGATGAAACTCTTTCTCAAGACAGGCAATGCCCACAGGGTTTTGTTTCTGGTGGACCGCCTGGAATTGGAAGATCAGGCGCAGCGCAATATGGTCAAATACCTGAAAAATGACTATATCTCTGTAATCTACAAAGAAGCCCGGGATGACTGGCGCAAGGCTGAAATCGTGATCTCTACCGTGCAGTCCTTACTTTCATCAGATAGATATAGACGTGAATTCAGTCCCACTGATTTTGATCTGGTGATATCCGATGAAGCACATCGCAGCATTGGCGGCAATGCCAGAGCTGTGTTTGAGTATTTTGTCGGTTATAAGCTCGGCCTTACTGCCACACCCAAAGACTACCTGAAAAATGCAGAGCCAGACGGCAATAGCCCCCGGGATTTTGAACGCCGCTTGCTGCTGGATACCTATGAAACCTTTGGCTGCCAGAGCGGAACTCCCACCTTCCGGTATTCACTGGTGGACGGTGTAAATGATGGCTATCTGGTGAATCCTACCATCATAGATGCCCGTTCACAAGTCACCACTCAGTTGCTCTCAAATACAGGCTATGCTTATGTAGATCCTGCTTTGCCGGGAGATGACAATACCACCTACTTTGAAGAAAGGCACTTTGAAAAGAAGTTCTTTTCGGAAAACACCAATAAAACCCTATGCCGGGCCTTTATGGATAATGCCTTGCTGGATCCCATCAGCGGTGAGATCGGCAAATCAATAATCTTTTGCGTCAGCCAGAAGCATGCCACCAAGATCACGCAGATCCTTAATGTTATTGCGGATAAGATGTTCCCCGACAAGTACAATTCGGATTTTGCCATGCAGGTTACCTCCATCATCCCGGAAGCCCAGCAGATGTCCATAAATTTTGCCAATAATAACCTGTCCGGAAGGGCAAATTTCCTGCCGGATTATCGCAGCTCCAAAACCAGAGTCTGCGTTACTGTGGGAATGATGACCACAGGTTACGATTGCACTGATATCCTGAATCTGGCCATCATGCGCCCCATTTTCTCACCCACGGAATTTATCCAGATCAAAGGCAGAGGCGCCAGGAAACATGACTTTTCCCAGCAGTTTATAGATCCCTTCCTCAAAGACCAACACAAGGATAAACGAAAAAGCGGCTTTATGCTCTTTGATTTCTTTGCCGTCTGCGAGTATTTTGAAGAGGAGTTCGATTACGACGCAGTGTTGGATCTGCCAGCAATGTCCCAGACAAGTCTTGAATCGAAAGATGATGGATCCTCAACCCAGACTGCTCAGGCAACTGACGCGGAAATCTTTAGCCCCGATCCACTGGCAAATCTTAAACACATAACAATCCCCCAGGAGGGAATGAAGATAGACCGGATGTTCTTCCAAAGGTTTGAAGAAGCCATCCGGAAAGACCTCATCATCAAACAAGCTGTCGAGGAAGGCAAATGGGACTTTGTGCTGGATTATATCTCTCAGAAGATGATCGATAAGCCGGAAGAGTTCTTCAATTTGGAGCGCCTCAGAGATTCTCTGCAGCTCGATCGCAAGCTCACCCTCAGAGAAGTAGTGGAAAAAGCCTTTGGACTGATCCCCCGCTTCAAAAGCAAGGATGAGCTGCTCAATAGCGAATTTGACAAATTCATC
>JAJBAY010000041.1 GCA_020532515.1 Candidatus Cloacimonadota bacterium
GTGAGGCCACGGAGCACCTAATCAAGATATTCTCACACCGGCTGATTTACAGGAATTCCTATAAAGAAAAAGGAAAGCTGATGACGTACAGGCTTACCTCACTAATCAGCGATTTGTTCAGCAGCATTGATCCGAGGAGACTTCTGAGAAAAAGAAAATAGAATCCAGCACGAAAACGCAAGGAGGATCTGCAATTATGCTTGGATTTCTGAGCTTTGAAAAAAATGGGGGGATCCCTGTATTCTATACATCTTGACAAAAGTCGGGGATACAGTATCTTATGTATAAGTTGATTGCCCTTAGAGTTTAGCTGAGGGCGGAGTTATTGTCCTCAAGCCTGCTGATAAACAGGGCTTGGCATTTATGCCATTATTGAGAGATCGGCCACAAGATATTTAAATATACAAGCAGGAGAAATTATGAAACTCACAAGGTTAATTCTCGTTTTAGGATTCATTATGATGGTCAGCGCAGCGTTTGCGCAGACTACCAATGATTACCGGACAACTGGGTCCGGAGGCTGGACTTCCGTTGCAACCTGGCAAAGATACAATGGATCAGTTTGGGTGGCTGCAACAGCTTTTCCCACGTATTTAAACGCCAATGTCACTGCCATCAGAAGCGGACACACAATTACAGTAAGTTCGGATCTCAAAATAGATCGCACTATTGTCGATAGCGGGGGAGCCATCATCGTAACTGCGAATACCTTAACAATCGAAAAAGCCGCAGCAATGCCAGGCATGCAGTGTTTTGGCAATCTCAAGGTATCTTCCACTGGTAAAATTACTTCAGGTATAACTAAATTGTTTATGGAAAACGGGAGTATCTATGAACATGCCAGAAACAACGGAGCTTATCCACTGGCTGCCTGGGAAATCGGTTCGACTCTTTTAATCACCGGCCTGACAACAACCAGCCCAACGAATACTGGGCAGAATTTTTATAATGTAATCTGGGACTGCCCCGGACAGACTGCTATAATAGTCAATCCTGTCACAAGTAGTTACCATACAGTCCGCGGAACCCTCAAGGTAGAAGACACTGGAACGGGTCTCTGGCGGTGGGGTTCAACTGCTACAGCAACCAAGCTCATAGAGAATTATGAACAAAGCGGTGGCACCGTAGAAATGGCCGGTAGCGGGTGCACAAAGGTGAGCCTGACGGGCAGTTTTGTGATGAGCGGAGGGACCCTTACCACATCTCCATTTGCTACAAGCTGCGGATGGGACTTCCTAAAAGCAGGAACACAAATTTTTAATAAAAGCGGTGGAACGATTTCCGAAACGATTTACTTCAAGGTTGCCAGTGGAACTATCCTGAACATCGTAAATCAGCCTATCACCGGGAAAGGGGCATTTACCCTGATTTCTGGTGCAGGATTGATCATTCGGGATGCCGATGGCATCACTTCCAGCGGAGCAACAGGAGCAGTTCAGGTGACCGGAACCCGTGACTTCAATACTGGGGCAGACTACACATACGCAGGAATCGTCGCCCAAAGCTCTGGAAATGGTTTACCTGTTAGTGTGAGTAACCTTACGGTAGATAATGCTGCTGGAGTGAACTTTACCCAAGTCGTGACAGTGGAGGTCGTGTTTGCTCAGATCGATGGAGCAGTGAGCGGTAGTGCCATAACTACGGATGCATATTCATCTATGGATTACAAGCTCCTGGAGATTGTGGAAGATGAGAACTTGATTAGCGGATTCTCTATCATTACAACTCCTGTTACCAGCATGCCCAACAGGATAGATAGAGAGTGGACTATCAATGGGAGCTTCAGTGGCACCAAAATTGTCACCTTTTATTGGGATGAGAGCGAAGATAACAATTTCAATTGGGACATCCTGATCCCTGCGGTCTATATCGTAGCTACCATGTATACTGCAAACGATTACGACGTAAGTTCTAATCCACGGTGGGTAACTGTGGATCTTCCCTCCTTTGATGGCGACACTTATACCATCGGGCGTGACGATGGGGGTACCTTGCCTGTGGAATTGTCTTCCTTTACCGTAGCCACAAATTCCTACAATCAAGTTAATTTGCAGTGGGTAACCCAATCTGAAACCAATGTAAGTGGATTCCGGATTTACCGTAACACGGAGGATTTACTGGATTCTGCCCAAATGCTGAATTACTTTATCCCGGCTACGAATACATCACAAATGAAGGTGTACATCGCTACCGATAAAGAAATTTATGCAGAGGGAATCTATTACTACTGGCTGGAAAACGTGGATTTGAGTGGTGAAAGTGGCTTCCACGGTCCCATTCACATCAATGTGGCTTTTGCCAATCCTCCCACGCCTGAAGTTCCCCTGACTCAAGGGATCAGCAGCACTTATCCGAATCCCTTCAATCCTATCGTCAATATCTCCTGTGGGATGGAAAAGGCTGGCCAGGCCACAGTGCAGATCTATAATACCCGAGGTCAACTGGTGAAAACACTGTTTACCGGCAACAAGGACAAAGGAAAGTTCCTGCTGCAATGGAATGGCACCGATCAGCTTGGTCGCAAGCAGCCCAGCGGTATCTACCTGATCCGCATGGATAGTAATGGCAAACAATCCCTGCGTAAAGTAGTGCTTTCCGAATAAATAGAGCAAGCTCATACCATATAAAAAGGCGGGATTCGAATCCCGCCTTATTTAGTTTCTCGTATCACAAATGCTGGTGTAGATTTCTGCTCTTTGAAAATCAGAGCAAGCCTGTAATATCTCCATCGTGTCCCACGTCGATATTATTGGCACTGGGCTTCTTAGGTAGTCCTGGCATACGCATAATCTCACCGGTGATGGGAATCAAGAATCCTGCGCCACTGGCGACGACTATCTTGCGCACGGTGACCAGAAAGTCCTTGGGTCGGCCGATCAGATCGGGATTGTCAGATAAGGACTTTTGAGTCTTGGCAATACAGATCGGCAGTTTATCAAAGCCGAATCTATTGATGTTCTTCAGGTCAGCCTTGGCATCGAGGGTATAGTCAACCGCCTCAGCTCCATAGATTTCGGAGGCAACTTTAAAGATTTTGTTTTTTACCGAATCGTTCCAATCGTAAAGACCGTGGGAGGTGCAAACATCATCTTCTACAAGTTTTACAATCTTTTCTGCCAGTTCCAGGCCGCCTTCGCTGCCTTTGGTGAAATACTCTACTGTGCTGACGTCAAAACCACGACCTTTTACAAAGTCTTCTACTATTTTGAGCTCTTCCCCGGTATCGGTGTGGAACTTATTGATCGCTACCACGGATTTCATACCAAACTTATTGATGTTTTCCAGATGCTTGGCGAGATTCACCAAGCCGGCTTTTACCGCCTCAGGATTAGGCTCTGAGAGGTCTCTTACTCTCACTCCACCGTGGATTTTCAGCGCTCGCACCGTGGCTACCAGAACCACGGCATTCACGCAGAAGCCGCCATACTTACACACCAGATCAAAGAACTTTTCAGCGCCCAGATCAAAGCCAAAGCCCGCTTCCGTAACTACATAGTCCGAAAGACGCAGGGCAGTTTTGGTGGCGAGGATGCTATTGGCACCCTGGGCGATATTGGCAAAAGGGCCACCGTGCACAAAGGCTGGGGTATTCTCGGTAGTTTGCACGATATTGGGTTTCAGGGCATCTTTGAGCAGAGCGGCGATGGCGCCCTCAAAGCCCAGTTGATGCACCTTTACCGGCTCTCCGGAGAAAGAAAGCCCCACTGTGATATTGCCGATGCGCTCTTTGAGCTCATCCATGTTGTTTGACAGACACAAAATTGCCATAATCTCGCTGGCCGCAGTGATATCAAAGCCATCTTCTCTGGGAAAGCCCTGTTTGCGTCCGCCCAGGCCGATCACCACGTCTCGCAGCATGCGATCATTCACATCCACGACCCTTTTCCAGGTAATGCGGCGGGGGTCGATTCCGAGTTCGTTATCAAAATAAATATGATTGTCCACCAGGGCGGCAAGGGTATTATTTGCAGCGGTTATGGCATGGAAATCCCCTGTAAAATGCAGGTTGATATCTTCCATGGGCAAAACCTGGGACCAGCCACCTCCTGCAGCACCGCCTTTGATGCCAAACACTGGACCCAAGGAGGGTTCGCGGATGGCTACTATGGACTTTTTGCCGATTCTATTGATCGCTTGGGAGAGTCCGATGGCGACAGTAGTTTTACCCTCACCAGCGGGAGTGGGGGTGATGGCAGAGACCAGGATTAGTTTCCCAGTGGGGTTATTTTCGTTGGCAAAAAGGGCAGAATAGCGGATTTTTGCCTTGTATTCACCATAATGATCCAGGTCTTGCGGACTCAGTCCGATTTTCCCGGCAATCTCATCGATGGGTTTGAGTTTAGTAAGACGTCCGATTTCAATATCAGAGAGCATGTTGGCCTCCTCGGCAATATTTGAGTTCTTACATAAAATCTAATCTGATTTGGAGGATCGGCAAATGCAAAAAAGCGAAAGGATTGGCTTAGACTCGTTTTGTGCGAAAAAGCACCACGGCACCGATCAAAGCGGGGATAAGATCATGGAATATAAAGAGACTGAGGGTGGCGGCAACCGCTTGCTCCGAACTGAAATCAAAGGCTTGCAGAAAATGGATGGCAAAGCCTTCCCGCAGTCCCAAGCCCGAGATGGTGATGGGGATGGAATTCGAGAGGTTGGTGAGCCCCATGCCCAGCCAGGTATCGATTGCCGAGATCATGCCCAGTTGATTCAGGATGATATAGTATTGCAGGAACATGAGCAGGGTATTAGCGATCTGCAAGAGCATCATTTTGGGAGCCTGAGCTGCATAGGCCGGAAGATGGGGCCTGAAGGAAGGCTTCATCCTCATAAGCAAGGCTGTCCAGAGCGGTAAAAAAGCGGCTATGAGGATAAACAAAATCCTCAGATAAATATTCAGCCCAGGAAAGAAGAAAAAGGCAGCGATGGCGGCAAAAGTCCAGGTCGCCCAGCTCATGAAGAGCCGCTCGGCGCTGGTGGCGATAAAGGAGGCTAAGAGACTGGTATTCTTCAGATAAAAGATCTTGGCAAAGGCCGCATGACCGCCTGGAATCAAAAACCGTAGCGGTAAAGCCAGGAGATAGGAATCTCGCACCTGCCGGCGATCGTAGATATAGCCGGGATTCAGATGCAAGGCACAGCGCCAGTTGTTACACTGAATAAAGTGCCTCAGAGCCGATAGTGCCAGTACGCTCAGAACGCTGACAAGAGACAGTCTGCCAGCGTTTTGCAAGGCCGCAGCCAGATCGATCCGCCTGAAAATCAGATACAAGAGCAGCAGCGTAAACAGCGCTTTGGCTATATAGCTCAGGCTCTTATAACGCGGAGATTTCTGGCGGTTCAGGAACTCTTTGATTCTGTGATACAAGCCTCAAATACCTCTTGGAGCAGCTCTGGGGGCGGTGCCTGAATGTGCCCCGCTTCCATCATAGACTGGCACAAGGCGCGGGTCTCAGTAATCTCTTTCAGAGCCTGGTCATATACTTCCTGGTGGCTCATCTGCACACGGGCCAGGCCTTCTTTCATCGCTTGAACTGCTACATCCGCAGCCACTTGGGCAAAGACTTCGGTTTCATCCATGGTGGGGATGATACTTTGAGCACTGATGCCTCTTTTTTCGGCAAAATCCGCCAGAGAATGCGCCGCCGCTATAGCCATGCCATCAGAGATCTTACGGGCCTGAACCATGAGCACGCCTTTCAGGATGCCGGGGAATCCGACCGAGTTATTCACCTGATTCGGGAAATCGCCCCGTCCGGTGGCTACGATGAGTGCTCCGGCTTTGTGCGCATCATAAGGATAGATCTCCGGAACAGGATTGGCACAGGCAAAAACGATCGCATCCTTGGCCATGAGCTGGATCCATTCCGGCAGAATCGTGCCCGGTCCGGGAGTGGAAAGAGCTATTAGTAGATCTGCTCCCTTCATCGCTTCTTCCATGGTGTTAAGCTTCTGGGGATTGGTCTTTTCGGCCAGAGCCCACTGCCTGTATTTATCTTTGTTATCGCGAATATCCTGACGGTCAAGATGCAGTCCGCCCTTGCTGTCAAAGATGATCAGCTTAGCGGGATCGAGGCCGGATTGCAGCAGAAAACTGGCGATGGTGCTATTGGCAGCACCGCAGCCATAGAGCACGACCCGGGTGCTGGAGATCTTGCGATTGGTCAGCTTCAGAGCGTTGATCACCCCGGCCAGGGTCACGCAGGCAGTGCCTTGGGCGTCGTCGTGCCAGATGGGGATATCGCAGCTTTCGCGCAGCTCATCCAAAACTCTGTAGCAATTTGGCTGGGAGATATCTTCCAGATTCACGGCGCCCACACTGGGCTGCAGCATCTTCACAAAATCTATGAGTTTTTGGGCATCAGGTTTGCCCTCTTTATTGCGATTGTCCACACATAATGCGATGGCATCACAAGCGCCCAAATACTTCATCAGCATAGCCTTACCTTCCATCACTCCAAGACCTCCTGAGGGTCCGCAATCGCCATCTCCCAGGACCCTGGTGCTATCGGAAACCACCGCTACCAGATTCCCCCGGTTTGAGAGCTGGTAAGAGGCATCAGGATGATCCCGGATGGTGGTGGAAACCTTGGATACACCAGGTGTGTACCAGACGTTGAACCAATTGAATCCATAGATGCCGGCCTTAGGCAGAGTTTGCATCTTGCCCCGGTAAAAGGCGTGCATCTTTTCTGAGACCTGCTTCAAAAAAGAGGTCTGGGCAGCAGCCACCTTCTCTTCGGGAAGGGCTTCTTTAAATAGAGCACCCAGATTCGACAAATCAAGTAAGAGCTTTTTCATACAATATCCTTCGCTTGCTTTTGGTTGGAGCATTTTTGAGGAGGGCTTATTTGTCAAGGAATCAGAGCAACAACCCGTCCCCGTTTTTCATCAGAAGCAGTTTATTGCGTTATTTTACCTTTCCCACCCGGAAGCTCCAGCGTTCTTCCTGCATAGGCTACCGTGGAGATGACGTGGAGATAGCAGGATTATTCCCCACTATCTCCACGTCATCTCCACGACATCTAACGGGGAAGATTAATGAGGATTCCAGTCTGAGAACGCAGTTTCTGCTGCTTATGAAGGCAAAAAAACCGCCTCTCACAAGGATGCAAGAGGCGGATTATCTATCAGTACTTGTTTAGCTGAGCTGTTTAATTACGCTTTTGCCAGGGAAATAAGCCTGCTCACCGAGTTCTTCTTCTATGCGCATGAGTTGATTGTATTTATCCACTCTTTCGCTGCGAGAAACTGAGCCGGTTTTGATCTGGCCGGTATTCATGGCCACAGCAAGATCTGCGATAAAGGTGTCTCCAGTTTCGCCGCTGCGATGAGAGATCACGCAGGTCCATCCCGCTTTGTGAGCGGTATTGATGGCCTCGATGGTCTCGGTCACAGTGCCGATCTGATTGAGTTTGATCAAGACAGAATTGGCAGCTTTCTTCTCAATGCCTTTCTTGATGAGCTTGGGATTGGTAACCAGAAGGTCATCTCCCACGATCTGGATTTTGTTGCCCATTCTTTGATTCATGAGGATCCAGCCCTCCCAGTCGTTTTCGGCGAGGCCGTCTTCGATAGAGCAAATGGGATATTTGGCGACCATCTCTTCATAATAGGCGATCAGTTCTTCGGAGGAAAGCTTTTTGCCGTCGATAGCATATTTGCCATCGGCTTGCACAAAGGAGGATGCCGCTGCATCCAGAGCGATATAGATATCTTCTCCGGGCTTGTATCCGGCTTTGGTGATGGCTTCCACGATCACGATGAGGGCTTCTTCATTGGAGCTGAGATTGGGGGCAAAGCCACCTTCGTCGCCCACTGATGTGGCCAGGCCACGGGCTTTCAGGATGGCTTTGAGGGCGTGGAATACTTCTGCATTCCAGCGAATAGCTTCACGGAAGCTCTTTGCATTGAGAGGCATGATCATAAATTCTTGAATATCCACGTTGTTGTCGGCATGCTCGCCGCCATTGATGATATTGCTCATGGGAACCGGCAGGGTGAGGGCATTGGTGCCACCCAGATAGCGATAAAGCGGGATTTCCAGCTCAAAAGCGGAAGCTCTGGCGGCAGCCATGGAGACTGCCAGGATCGCATTGGCGCCCAGCTTGCCCTTGTTATCGGTGGCATCCAGCTCTATCATCATCTTGTCGAGCGTGGCCTGCTGCAGGGATTCCATGCCCAAGAGTTCGGGGGCGATGAGTTCGTTGACGTTTTGCACTGCACCCAGCACGCCTTTACCCAGGTAGCGACTCTTGTCACCATCTCTGAGTTCTATGGCTTCTCGCTCGCCTGTGGATGCGCCACTGGGTACACCGGCTCTGGCCATCACACCTGTTTCCAGATGGACATCTGCTTCCACGGTGGGATTGCCGCGGGAATCTAAGATTTCGCGTCCTCTGATATAAATTATTTCTGACATTAATTACTCCTTTATTAGTTTTTATTATTAAGGCACGACCCTTTCTGAGGGGCGTAAGCACAGCTACAGATAAGGTAGTGCATTATGGGTCTTTAAGCAAGCTCGGCAAGCAAATCGATGAGGATTTGTACCCCTTTGACTATACAATTTGAACAGATATGAGCCGAACCGCCGGCTGCCAGCGCTGCTTCTTTTTGAACAGGATCACAGGGGTTGTAGCCCAGGATGGTCTTGCAATCCACGGGACCGATCTCTGCCTTCCAGCGCTGGATCAATTCAATGGCCGCCTTGTCGCTTTCCGCTCTTAGTGTTTCGTCTGCTTCGCAGTATCCCCGGGCCAATCCCAGAGCCATCAAAGCTCCGGTAAGCGCGCCACAGGGACCGGCCATTTTCATGCCACCGCCAAAAGGTGAGGAGAGCTTCAAGGCTTGTTCTTCCGACATGCCGTAATCTTCGGCAAATACAGAGAATACGCTCTGCGCGCAATTAAAGCCGGATTCGTATCTGTGTTGGGCGAGTTCTGCTTTCTTCATTATCGTTCCTATTTGATTACCATTATTTTACGGCTGATGGGAGACAAATTACTGCTTTCCAGACGCAGCATATAGATGCCGCTGCCTACCGCTTTGCCTTTTAGGTCCAGCCCTTGCCATTCAAAGTCCTGGGTGGATTGCTTTTGGCTATAAACCTGCTGACCGCGGATGTTGTAAACCTTCAGACATGGATTCATGAGTCCCTTGGTCTCTATCTTCAAAGTATTGCCAGGGCTGAATTTCACGGGATTGGGATAGATATTCAGCACGGGCGCAATAACCAGGTCTTCATTGCTGACGGGAAACTCTACTGTAATGATATTGCTGGGTCCGGATTCTACGGTGCCATCAGAGGCTACCATCCAGAATTCCACTGGGCCATTACCGCTTTGATCGGATAAAAAGAATCGGTACTCGCTAAACGGTACAGTACCAACCAGTACGGGATCTTCACCCTGGTCTTGTCTATAGAAGCGATAGGAATCATAGTTCGTACCGGAGAATGCCGGAGCTTGCCACCAGAAGGAAAGATTGCGGGTTCCCGGAATGTTGCCATCCGCATTGCGCATTCTCAGCTCACTTGGATTAAACGTATTCGGGCGATGGTACAGAATAGTGGTGCCCGCTTCAGCTTCCACCACGTCCAGATAGCGATCCGCATAGCCTGCGCTGTCATGGATATAAATATGCTGGTAGTCCGGACCAATAAAACGCTTGGTGCGCAGTTGCTCAGTATCGTTGGCTATGGTAGTGGCCAGGCCATCGGCATCAATGTAGCAGCTCACCCATCTTTGCATAAGGATGCCATCTTCAGGGAGGTTTTGGATCCAGTATTCTTCATGTATGAAATTCTGAGTCTTTTCGTAAACCAGGTCCAGGCCAAGATAAAAGGTCTCCCAGACGCCGTCCTCAAGAAATTCCTGCTTGTAGATATAGCGGTAATCACCCTCATCATAGAAATAATCTACGCTGTCGTAGGGGAAGATCAGAAAGCTATTGTACACTGGCCACATTTCGCGACCTTCGATGATCTGGATTTCGCCTTTCTTTTTTACATGATACTGTTGCCAGGCTGCGATATGGATCACGCCCAAAGGAATGTTCGTCGCTTCGATGGGACTGAAGGTGAGGCAATCATCTCCCAAACCGCCTGCGGCAGCCCAAATCTCTCTGGTTTCATCCACACCACAGATCAGGGCAAGGAAGGCTTCCTCCACATTGCTTTCGAAGCTGAAAGGATTGCTCTCCAGGACATGTGTTTCCAGGATCTCACGGCTTTCTTCTGCCACCAGGATCACTTTCAATTCACCTGGCGCCAGCACCCCGTAATCATCCATGTTCCAGCTATATGATCCAGATATTGTCAGAGACGTCTGCTCTTCAAGCCAGGGTTCAAAAACCACGGTAGGCAAAGCCGGATCGTCGTTATGATCTCTGATGCCGATAGCGATTTCCGCCGCGGTATATACACCCCAATCGTTGTTCTGGGCTTTGATGATATTGCTGCTGAGGGGATAGCTGTCGCAGACCACCGAGTTCAGGGTATTCGTGGCATCGATATTGTCCTGGATGATGTTCTGACCAAAGGCCCAGGCATGGTTTTCGGACAGATCACCCAGCACCGGCATGGCATTTGTGGTAATGTAAAATCCTGTGTAGTTACCGGTTATGGTATTGGCTGCTATATGAGGCAGTGAAGTAGCTCCGGCGATCATCATTCCTGCCCCGCTATTCATATCGCCTACGATAAAGTTGTTTAGAATCAGGTTATCGTGCACAATCCCGCTGGCGTTCAAAAGATAGATTCCGGTGAGATTGGATTCGATATGGTTGAATCTGATGGTGGGATTGATGGCCGATGCGCCCACCGTATCCCAAGCTGTGATGCCTTGTTTAAAGTTATGATGTATATGGTTATGCTCGATGATGGGGTTGTTTTGCCCGTTGGCGGACTGATTGGAAAGCTGAATGGCCCCACGGTATTGGCTGCCTGTTCCATTGAAGCGCACCTCGTTATGATGCACCCAGGCATTGCTGTTTTGCGGAATCAGGATGCCGTGATTTATGGAGTATTCTACCAGGTTGTGATGCACATCCATCGCGGGGGGATTGATATCCCCGATGCCGTATAGCTGCATGCCGTTCTTGTTGTTAGAAAAATAGCAGTAGCTGACCTCCACTGGAGACTTCACAGCATTTACGCCATAATCCGCATACTCGATATAGCAGTATTTGAAGCTGCTGGGCACGGTGGCGTTTTCCAAACGCAGGCCTTTCCAGATCGAGGTGGGCGGGATCTGAGCATTCATAAAGTAAATGCTATCTGCCTGTGTACCCACTGCCTGGATGCTGCCTTCGGCGTTGATGCGATAGTTTCCCATGGCCTGAACTATCACTCCGGGCTGGATGGTAAGCACGGAACCGGCTGGAACGGTGATATCACCCACGATTTGATAAGGATTGTTGTCTGGACTCCAGGTGCCGGATTGCGTACCGCTGACCTCTATGGCAGTAAGGGTCCAAAACGTGAGGGCAAAAAGAACAAATAAAGTGTAGCGTTTCATCTTGAGCTCCCTGTGCTAAAGAATATTAAGAAAAAAGGTGGAGATAGCTATCTCGCCAGCTCCACCCACAATCTTATTGGTTGTCTGGTTATATTATTCGCTGATTGCCGAAACTGGGCAAGTGGCGATGCAGGCGCCGCAATCTATGCAAGCATCCGCATCACAAACAGCTTTGTCATTTTCCATCGAAAGCGCGCTTACGGGACATACATCCACGCAGGCGCCGCAGCCTATGCAGGTATCTTTGTCGATCTTTACTGCCATGGTAAGACTCCTTGTCTTTTTTTGACCACCATCTATATATGTGGATATTAGTCAAGGGAATTTTGCAACAGTGCCGGGTATTTGTTCAGAGACTGCTATAAGGGGTCCCTGAAAACTTCAAATGGATATCTGAGTCAACTAAGATCAATATCGGGATTCAATATAAATAACTTAGAGAGCACTGAGCTATTTATCCATGTATCTGGCTTGTTCCGTATGAAGTCCAAAAAGCCCCGAAGTCAGTGGATATTGGGGAACCAGGAACGGCTCTTTGAACTCCATACGGTAGTAATCAAATAGCACTGCAGTTTTCATATGAAGTCCAAAGAGCCCTGAAGTCAGTGGATATTGGGAAACCAGGAAAGGCTCTTTGAACTCCATACTGATCATGTCTAAAAACAAGGAGAACAAATGCGTGTAAAGGCAACAGACTTTTTACCGGGGAGATACTTACATATCTATAATTATGCCGCACAGGGCTTACAGCTATTTCGCGATACAGCTGATTATCGCATATGTTTGGGAAAAATCCAGATTTCTATCCTGCTCTCGCAAGAAAATGGTAAAAGAGCTTTCCGTCAAGGTATTCCGCGTCCCAAGCCTGATGATCCCCAGTTCAGCCCTCATCAGCCAGATAGTAGTGCTTGGTCGCCTTCAGTTCGGCATCAAATTCATAGATCAAGGGGATGCCGGTGGGGATATTCAGGTTCACGATGTCTTCATCAGAGATCTGGTCCAGATTTTTAATAATCGAGCGCAGGCAGTTGGCGTGGGCGGAGATCACCATTCTGCGTCCTGCCACCAGTCTGGGAACTATCACTTCATTCCAGAAGGGCAGGGTGCGAGCCATGGTGTCTTTCAGAGATTCACCCAGGGGAATCTGGCTTTCTTCCAGATTGGCATAGCGGGGGTCATGGCCCGGATAGCGGTCGTCGCTTTTTTCGAGAAGCGGAGGCGCGATATCGAAGCTACGACGCCAAGCCAGAACTTGCTCTTCGCCATATTTCCTGGCTGTTTCTGCTTTATTCAGGCCTTCCAGGGCGCCATAGTGACGGCCATTCAGGCGCCAGTCCTGGCGGATGGGGATGTACATCAGGTCCATCTCATCCAAGGCCAGCCACAGGGTGCGGATTGCCCTCTTGAGCATTGAGCAAAAGGCTTCATCAAAGCTAAAGCCTGCTGCTTTCAGCCTTCTGCCGGCCTCTTTGGCTTCAAGTATTCCTCTTGCAGTAAGGTCCACATCGCTCCAGCCGGTAAAGCGATTGGCATCGTTCCAGGCGCTTTCACCGTGCCTGAGTAACACTATCTTATACATCTTTCCCCTTTTCTTACATGAGCTGCAGACAAAAATTGGCAGTCTGTCCTAAAAACCGGCTGCCAATTTATCCTATATATTCTGCGGGGCTCATCAGCCTTTGGCTTGATTAGCCACCTTGTTTGCAGCAGCTTTTACTTCTTCTGGATCCGCCAGATAGTAGTGTTTGGTCGCATTCAATTCGGCATCAAATTCATAGACCAAGGGGATGCCAGTGGGGATATTCAGGCTCAGGATATCTTCATCAGAGATGTGATCCAGATTCTTTACTATCGCCCGCAGGCTGTTGCCATGGGCCGAGATCACCATTCTGCGTCCTGCCACCAGTCTGGGAATGATCACTTCATTCCAGAAAGGCATGGTGCGGGCCACGGTATCTTTCAGAGATTCACCCAGCGGGATTTGCACTTCTTCCAGATTGGCATAGCGGGGGTCTTTGCCCGGATACCGTTCATCGTCTTTTTCAAGAAATGGAGGTGGAACATCGAAGCTACGACGCCAGATCAAGACTTGCTCTTCGCCATATTTCTTCGCCGTATCTGCTTTATTCAAACCCTGCAGGGCGCCATAATGACGTTCGTTCAAACGCCAATCATGACGGATGGGAATGTGCATCAGGTCCATCTCATCCAAGGCCAGCCACAGAGTGCGGATTCCTCGTTTGAGCACAGAAGTATAGGCTTCATCAAAGGTGAAGCCTGCTTCTTTGAGCCTTCTGCCGGCTTCTTTGGCTTCGATCATGCCTTTTTCAGAAAGGTCCACATCGGTCCAGCCGGTAAAGCGGTTGGCTTTGTTCCAGGTGCTTTCGCCGTGTCTCAGTAACACTATTTTATACATTATTTTCTCCTTTTATCGTTCAATATCTGCTTTGCCTACAGCCTCACTTATTCACAGCCCTTCAGGGGTTTTGTCTTATAGGTCAATACACCTTTTTCATCTTCGATGTGCCGCGCCAGTATATAAAAAAGATCAGACAGACGGTTTACATATTTCTGCAAAAAAGGGGATACCTCGGTGGTCATAGCGAGGGCGGTCAATCTGCGTTCAGCTCGCCTGGCCACGGTTCTGCAGATATCCAATCTGGCGCTGGCAAGGCAGGCTCCGGGGATCACAAAGCCCTTGAGATTCAGCTTTTCTTCATAGTGATGAATGCAGGCGGTAATCTCTTCTACTTCGCTCTCGCACAGAGGCATGGGATACGAGCCATCAGGCGTGGCCAGCTCTCCCATCACCCGGTACAGCCGGTTTTGAATATCGATAAGCTGTTTGTACACACCCGCATCTTCGTGTACATGGTGTTTGGCTTCGCCGATGAAGGCATCGAGCTCATCCAAGGTGCCGTATGCTTCCACACGGGGGTCGCTCTTGGAAATCCTGTCTCCGGTATATAGCGAAGTCTGGCCTTTGTCCCCACCTTTCGTAGTGATGCTCAAGGGGTTTACCTCATTGCGATCACAGAGATTTCCACCAGCCCGTTTTTGGGCAGGCAGGCCACCTGGATGGCTTCTCTGGCGGGAAAGGGAGCGCTGAATTGGCGGCCATAAATCTCGTTTAATTGGCCAAAATCGTTCATATCATCCAGAAAAACGCTGGCTTTTACCACATGGGACATGCCCATGCCGGCAGCTTCGAGGATGGCTCGGATATGTTGGAAGACCAGATTAGCTTGAGCTTCAAAGCCTTCAGCCATGTTTCCTGTACTGGGATCGATGCCCAGTTGTCCGCTGACAAACAGGATGTCGTTCATGAGAACTGCCTGTGAATAAGGACCGATGGCAGCGGGTGCGAGGTGAGTAGCGATAGATTTCATGATATACTCCTTTATTCTTTGTTCAAAGATTTACGAGCCAAGAGGATGGCTTCTATGATGCCGTCCAGTTTGATGTAATCCTGGTGTTCTTTGCTCAGGTTGCGCATGAGGATCTTGCCTTCACGCACATTCTCATCCCGGATCACCAGCATCAGTTCACACTGTGCCTTTGTAGCCAGGGCTACATCCTCGGTGATGCTGTGCTTATCTGTGCTCAGCACGGTTTTTATGTTGTTATCATGCAATTCCTGGGCGATCTGCAGGAGCATCATTTCCAGATCTTCGCTTTGAGTGGCGATATAGACGCTGAAGTCCTTGTCCAAGGGGGTAAAAAGTTCGCGCCGGTCCATGGTCTCAAAGATGCTGTCCATATTCAGATAAAAGCCCACGGCCGGGATGTTTTTGCCTGTAATCATCCGCGATAGATAGTCGTAACGTCCTCCGCCTCCTATTACCTGCTCCGTCCCGTTTTTCTTGATTACAAAGTCAAACACGGTTTCATTGTAATAGGCATAATTCTTGAAGAGCTTGGGATCTATGGTGTATTGATGGGCTAAATTGGCTTGAATCTTCTTCACTTTGGAAAAGTTCCTGCGGCAATTTGGACAGAGGTAATCCATGATCTTGGGCCCTTCCATTATTGCTTTTGTGCAGGCGACATCGCCGCAATCTGCATCGGCAAAAGGATTGGTATAGAGCTTTTTAAAACAGGTGGCGCAGAGCTCAGTCTCATGCTCTGTCAAATACGCGCGCATATCTTCAAAGAACTGCACGCGACAATCCTGACAGCCAAAGCTATTCAGATGCAGATTCACATCCTTGAGTCCCAATTGCTGGCAGATCTTGATGCCCAGAGAGATCACTTCATTTTCGGAGATCACGCTTTCACTGCCCAAAAGCTCCACGCCCAATTGATGAAATTCGGAGGGGACATTATTATTTTCCTTGCGAAACATCGGCCCCATATAATAAAAGCGAAGCACTTCATGATCCTTGATAATCTTAGCCGTGTGATGTAGTACGCTGATGGTTCCTTCCGGACGCAAGGTGAGTAAGCTGAGATCGCCATTGGGCTGGGAGAGATTGATGATGCCTTCGGCAGCAATAGTCGCTTCATCCTGCTGCATGAGGGCCGTGATGCCTTCGTGGATCACCCCATAATCTTGCAATACCGAAAGACGGATCTCCTGATAATCGTGCAACGATAGCACCTGAGCTATCTTCTGCTCCAGCAAGTTCCATTTCCATACCTTATCCGGCATGAACTGATGGATGTTAATAACTCGATCCACTATGCTTTAAGCTCCCTGTTTGTTTTACTTACATAATAAATATAACGACAATTCTGTCAAGTGCCATCACTTTTATCGTAGCGGCGGACTCCGCTTTGCCTGTAATCTGCGTGATGGCGGACTCTGTTTCGCCCCTATCCTCCGCGCCAAACACAGCGCTCTTTATAGTCACTGCCAAAGCAGGACAGTTTGCCATCCCGCTTAAATTAGTACAGGGCTTCATCCGTCTCTGCTGTCACAGACAAAAAAAGGGAACTCCCAGATTGGGAGCTCCCTGTGATTTATGGTTTTGGGCTGTCCTACTGCATCTCGCAGTGGTGGGACTCACCCAGCAGTTAGATTATTTCATCATGATCATTTTCTTGGTGGAGCTGAATTTGCCGGCATTCATCTTGTAGTAGTAAACACCGCTGGAGACAGCGCGACCGTTATTATCGTTACCATTCCAAACCACAGTGTGTTCACCGGCAGCTTTCACGTCGTTGACAAGCTTTTTGACGAGCTGGCCTTTGACGTTGTAGATTTCGATGTTCACAGGACCAGCATCTTTTACGCTAAAGCTGATGGTGGTTTCTGGGTTGAAGGGGTTCGGATAGTTTCCTTTAAGTGCAGTGGTGTAGATAGGTGCTACATCGTTTTCGTTTCCTACTCCGCCAGTGATCTTGACATCGTCCACCATGAAGATGAAGACGTCCGGGGATACGCATTGGATGCCCACGTAGATCTGCTGATTGGCATAAGCAGCGAGGTCATAGACATATTCAGTCCAGACCAATGGTACAGATATGGGGCTTGTGCCATTGAGCATGGTGAAGTCGGCAGGAGCGGTTCCAGTAGTGGATACGCCGATATTGTATTTTTCCAAGCCGTAATCCATGAAGGTCTGAGCCCAGAATCTTAGTTCACCACCACCAGAAATCTGAGGAGTGATCAACCAGTCATTGTTGGGAGCAGTAGTGGAAGCGAAGCAGGCGGCAAATTTGGCGCCAGTATGCGGTTGGCCACTATCAGTTAGAGGAGGAGTGGTCATGCTGGGGTTGAATACAATGTAAGACATGGGGTTGCCAGATCCTGGGAAAGAAATCCCAGAGAAGCCATAGGTGTTAGATCCATCAACGTCCAACAGAGTCCAGGGAGCGAATGTAGTAGCGAAATCAGGATAGGTTTCGAAACTATCATTCAGAATGATTGAGCTGGGCTGAAGCTGGAAGTTCACCGTAGTGGTCTGTCCAGTCACCACGAGCACACCAGTCTGAGTCATAGCCACATAGTTAGGATGGCTGGCAATCAAACTGTGAGTACCTGCGGGAATTACCATGCTGTAAGCGCCGGTGGCGTTTGTGGTGGCAGAGTAATTACCTGTGGTGACAGTAGCACCATTGATGGGTTGGTTATCCATGCTGCGCACGAATCCGGCTACTGTTCCGATCTCAGTGAGTCTTTCCAGGGCATTGGAGAAGGCAGGCATAGAGAGTGCACCACCGGTATAAACGGCGTTCACTGCCCATTTGTAAGTGCCATCTGGCAAGGTATTCCAACCCGTATCCTGAAAAGCAACAGCGCTGATCGGATTCGGAGTAAGGGATACCCATTGGCTTTCGTTAGCTTCCTGTCCCTGCAAGAGACGCCATACTTTGTAACCGGTAAGAGCACGTTCGGCGTTATGTTCTTCTTGGTTGATTTTTGCCAGAGGAATCAATTCGCCACGATCTGGGGCAGAATAGCCCACGTAGCCTTGGATGTTCCAGTTGTAGTCCAGGCCAGTACCCAAATTATTCAGGGTATCCCATGCGCCTTGGAAGAACATCATGTTGCCAAAGCCTTCGGTAGCAGGGCCAGCATCGACGCCGGCAGGATAGCCGCTGCTTACGTTACAATTGTAACCAAACCACAGCTCTTCATTACCAGTAATGGTCACAGGATTATCAAGCTCGACCATGTTGTAAGTATCCAGAACAGGGGTGAAGGGCTGAGTCAAGACCAATGTGCCAGGCGCGGCAGGAGTTCCGCCAGTCCAAACTTTCAGAGTGAAAGTTCCAGCCTGAGCAGGCCATACTTTGAGGGCATGCAGGCTCATACCGGCATAATCAGTAAGGGCACTGGGCGGGTAACGAACGGCCACGTCGAAGTCGGCGGCTCCGCCAGTTCCGATGCTATCGTCATTTTCACCACTGTCGTAGTGAATCCATTCGCCACCGGCTGTACCGGGCTCCATCCAGGTCAAGTTTACATTTGCGCCTGCTTCTGTAGCTTGTACAGCACCAGGAGGCAGAGTAATCTCGGTCATCACAAAGTCCAGAGTGGTGGTCTGAGTTCCCTGGATTACGACGTTAGTTTGACTAGCAGGTTGATATCCAGCCTTGCTGGCGGTAACCGTATAGGTTCCGGCATATACTTCAAAGGAGTAGGCACCAGTGGCAGTGGAGGTTCCACTGTATTCACCAGCGGTGATAGTTACGCCTGCTACTGGCAGATCGGTGCCAAATTCGGTGATAGTACCGCTCAGGGTACCCATCATACCTTTGTGAATCTCAGCAGAGAAAGCGGCAGGAGACATTACGTCGTTCGTATAAACAGCTTTCACGGCATATTTATATACTCCGGAGGGCTGAGGGCCCCAAGCGTTGTCTGCATACTGCTGGGGAGTAATGGTGTTTGTGGTAAGGGTAGTCCAGTTGTTTTCATTAGCTTGATCTTGAGCCAGGAGACGGTACACCTTGTAGCCGGTAAGGGCGCGGGTGGTGTTTCTGGGAGTGGGGCTCACGAATTTCACTGGATTCGGGGTAACGAGAGCACGTTCTGCGATGGCGCCCATTTTGTGAGCAGAAGCAGTAGATGTGCTGCTATGTATTGCATCAGAGGCAGTGCGGATGCGGGCATCACCCACGTAGAAATCATCTACGAGGAAGATGAAGACATCATTGGAGATACACTGGACTCCTACATAGATCTGTTGGCCGGAATAAGCACTGAGATCATAGGTAAATTCAGTCCATTCCAGAGGTGCTTCCACATAGCTACCACCACTGATGATGGTGAAATCTGCAGGAGCTGTTCCGGTGGTGGATACGCCTACCTTGAAGCGTTCCAGACCGTAATCCATATAAGTCTTTGCCCAGAAGCTTGCTACGCCGCCACCCATGACCTGTGGTGTGATCAACCAGTCATTATTAGGTGGAGAGGTGGAAGCAAAACAGGCAAGCATCTTATCACCACTATGAGGAGCATGATCCAACGGAGGTGTGGTCATACTGGGATTGAAGACGATGTAAGACATGGGCATGCCAGATCCTGGGAATTGGATCCCAGAGAAGCCATAGGTGGCAGAACCATCTACATCATGTGTCGTCCAATCGCCAAATTCTTGGGCGAAATCGGCATAATCTTCAAAGTCATCTTCGAAGCCTGCGCCACCGGGTACCGGTGCTTCCCAGCTCACGTTTACGCTCTGGAAGTCAGCAGATTGTGTAGCTACCACACCATGAGGAGCAAAAGCTACTTCGTTTACAATTATGTCGCCCATATTCACAGGGGTGGTTCCTACTACCAATGGACCAGTAGCTACGGCATAACCAAGGGCTGTTGCATTGTAGGTATAGGTGTGTCCGGTGAATACATTCGGAATATTGAAAATGCCATTGGCATCTGTAGTGGCTGAGTAAGCTTCATAGCCGCTCAGAGTGATGCTGGCACCTTCGATACCGACTGCAGGAGCATCGCTACCCACTATTCTGCCTGTCACTGCAACCTGAGGAAGCAGGGCCAGGGCAAAGTTCTGAGTGGTAGTTTGATCTTCCACGATGGTGACGTTGTGAGTTACCACATTATAGCCGTGCTTGGTAGCGTGAACAGTTTGCGTTCCTACGGGCACATGAGGAAGGTTGTATGTGCCGTCAGCACCGCTGACAGTGGTAAATACAGTGTTTTCCACCACGATTTCAGCACCTGGCAGAGGGTCGCCACCGGCGGTGACGATTCCGTTCATCGAACCCATATCTTCGAGTATCATGAAGAAGCGGGCATTGGTGCGGCTATTGGCAGTGCTGCCTGTGGTTCCGGTGCTGCCATTGGCAGAATCACTCTGGAACCGCAGGGAACTGGCAAAGCTGGTGGGGGTTAGATAGGTCAGAGCATTATAAGAATAGCTACCTGGAATCATGTCGGTGACTATCTCAACGAGCAGATTTGAGGAGCCATCCCAGAAGAAAGGCTCGATCAAGTTATGGAGGTTCCAGCCAACGACGGGCATAAACAAGTCGTTGTGCCACACTGTGGTGTATTCTCCAGCTTCAAAGGCAGTACCCAGAGCTGTTTGATCAGTATTCTTCAGACGAATTGTGTAGTTCGGCATGGCTTGGCAAGTGAGCAGATCCTGCACATTGAAAGCAAGTGCGGAGATCAGGCCAGGAGCTGCGCCAGCAGCATAGAATTCATCTGCTGTGTAGAGCAATTGCTGACGGAAGGCCTTGTACCAGGTGCCATAAGTGGAAGGAGCGCCAGTATTGGTATTAGTACCGGTGCCATTGCCGATTTCGGCAACCAGCAGGCCTGATTCCATCACGACGACGGTAAGCATGGGGGTCTCATCGTTAGAGGGGTTCAGGTCACCCGCCATTACTACTTTACCATAAAGCTGGGTTTCGCCCACTACAGTAGGGGTCCAGGGTAAAGTGAATTCCAAGGTTTGCATATTGTTGATAGGCGTACCAGGTACGCTGGCAAGTTCTACGCCACCTGCTTGCATAAGCTTTACTGTGTAGTTGCTT
>JAJBAY010000138.1 GCA_020532515.1 Candidatus Cloacimonadota bacterium
ATGCCGGAGAACCTGGAGGCACAGCGGGTAAGCCCATCTTGAACAGCCTTTTAAGAAATGAACTAACGGGAGTATTGGCCATCGTAACCCGCTATTATGGGGGAATCAAACTGGGGGTCAAGGGACTGATAGATGCCTATACCACAGCCACGACTATGGCGGTGGAAAGTGCAAAACTGACTCTCTATCAAGAGTATTGCCATTACAAAATCGAAACCGAATACAGCTATCTGGATATCATCCGCCATCAAGTGAGCAGCCTGGGTGGTGAAGAAGAAGAGGCTGGCTATGGCGAAAGAGCCTTGTTAAAAGTAAAGATCCCAATTCCGGCATCTGCTGCCTTCTCAGAATTTTTAGATGGCTACAAAGGTCCGGGTAGATTAGAATATAATATAGAGGAACAAATATGAAAAAGATATTGAATCTGAGCTTATTGCTGCTGATGGGCACTATGCTTTTTGCTTTTGACGTCACGATCCTGAGCTCGGAAACCGGAGCCAGACTTGAGCTGCAGGAGCTTGCCAAAGATTTACGGAACTATGATGTGATTTTCTTTGGTGAATGGCACGGCGAAAAGTCTCTGCACCAATTGCAAAGAGAGCTGCTGGCAGAATTGCCCCTGGCAGATCGTCAGCTTATTCTCTCTTTTGAGATGTGGGAGCGCCATGCCCAGGAAGATCTGGACCTCTTTTTGGCAGATAAGATCCCGGAAGAGGAATTTGTCAAGCTCAGTGAAGCCTGGCCAAATTATGAAGATTATCAGCCACTGATTCACTTTGCCAAAAAGCATAAGCTTACCGTGGTGGCGGCGAATGTTCCCCGTCCTTATGCTAGCCGCACCGCCAAGGAAGGTTGGGATTTTACTGAAGAATTGCCTCCGGGAGAAAGAGTTCTGATTGCCGCAAAACTTACGGCTCCGGATGATGAATACCGCGAGGCCTTTTTCCAGACTATGGGAGATATGACGGGGCATCCGATGAAGGCAGAGAGCCTGGAGCGAATGTATCAGGCGCAGTGTATGAAAGACGATACCATGGCAGAAAGCATCGCTTTGGCTTTGAAAAAGAATCCCAAGGCCCGGGTATTGCATTTCAATGGCGACTTTCATTCCCATAAGTTTTTGGGTACTGTTTCCAGATTGCAAAGCGCTATGCCCGAGCTGAAAATAGCAGTACTGAGTCCTCTCGTGACCGAAAACATAGAAGAATTCAAGCTGGATAAAGAAGAGGCTTCAGCCGGCACGCACATTATCCTGATGCGAAGCCCTGAACAGGAGGAAGGGAAATGATCCGTAAAACTGTCCATGCAGGTACCTTTTATCCCCGCTTTGCAGAGCAGATCAGAGCGCAGATCGAATCCTGGATCATCGAAGCCAGTCCCGCTCCGGAAAGTGAACGCTGTTTGGGAATACTCCTTCCTCATGCGGGCTATGTTTATTCGGGACGATGCGCCAGCCTTGGACTGGCCTCGATCGCCAAAGAACCTCTGGATGCGGTGATCGTGCTGCATCCTTCACATCAAAGCAATCACTTTGATTTCAGCGTTTCGCCTTTTGGTGAATATGAGACTCCTCTGGGCAATCTGCAATTGGACACCGATATTTACGCTCAGATCAGCCCTCAAGCCACGCAAAACGTCAATCTGGACTATCACCGCCTGGAGCATTCTCTGGAGATCCAGCTGCCGCTGCTTCGTTACTTTTTCCCGGAAGTTAAAATCTGTCCGGTGATGATTGGCAATCAAATCCCGGCCGTGGCAGAAAGGCTGGCAGAGATTCTCTATAATGTAGTTTATCGCAGTAGTCGCCGGATTTTGGTTCTGGTCTCCAGCGACCTTTCTCACTATCACGATGCTAAAACGGCTGAAGAGAAGGATGGTCTCTTGGCGCAGTACTTTATGAAGATGGACGGAGCGGGTATGTGGGATGCAAATCAGAAAGGCAAGCTTGAGGCCTGCGGCATTGGGGGGATTATGACACTGCTCCAGCTTGCCGGGCACTATACTGCCGTCGAACCTAGAATCATTCACTACACCCATTCCGGCAAGGTATCCGGGATGAATTCGCAGGTGGTGGGTTATCTGGCGGCTAAAATAGTCAGTTAAGGAGAATTTATGCTAAGTGATATTCAGAAAAAGAGCCTCTTGCAGCTTGCTTATGACGTGATTTATTCCCGCTTGTATCGCAGCAAATATGCCAGTCCCCAGGATCCGCTGTTTGAGCAGAAAAGGGGCATATTCGTTAGCCTGCATATTAATAAAGCACTCAGGGGCTGCATTGGTTACATAGTGGGCTATAAATCCATTCTTGATTCTGTGAAAGAAATGGCGATCGCGGCTGCTTTTCGGGATCCCAGATTTCCTCCTCTGGAGGCAGATGAATTGCCAGATTTGGAGATAGAGCTTTCTATTTTGAGCGAATTGGAATTGGTACAGGATCTCAGCGAGATTGTGATTGGCCGAGATGGCCTGTATATTCAACATCCCCTTGGTAGTGGTCTGCTTTTACCACAGGTGGCCACCGAGTGGGGCTGGGACCGGCAAACCTTCTTGAACCAGGTTTGCCAAAAAGCGGGCTTACCGAAATCGGCTTTGCAAGACGAGGACAGCAAAATCTACCGTTTTGAGGCGGAAATCTTTTCAGCGAAGGCAGAAGAACTATCTGATAAACCAGAACTGTGATGCTTCTGAAGCTCCAATTTGGAGATTTTTATTGACAAAAAGGGGACTATTCAAGCTATGGTTCTCAAACATAGTAGAGCGGGAATAGCTCAGTGGTAGAGCGCAACCTTGCCAAGGTTGAAGTCGCGGGTTCGACCCCCGTTTCCCGCTCCAGGTTTTTAAGGCGACATAGCCAAGCGGTAAGGCAGAGGTCTGCAAAATCTCCATCCCCGGTTCAAATCCGGGTGTCGCCTCCAATAAGACTAAGAAGAATATAGTTCGTGACAGCTCTGCTGTCCGGGCATTGAGAAGATGCCGGAGTGGTGGAACAGGTAGACACAAGGGACTTAAAATCCCTCGGGTGACAAGCCCGTGCCGGTTCAAGTCCGGCCTCTGGTACCATATTATTAGCGGGAATAGCTCAGTGGTAGAGCGCAAC
>JAJBAY010000139.1 GCA_020532515.1 Candidatus Cloacimonadota bacterium
AGCAACATAAATTGCAGAAGATCATCCGGCTGCTTCATCTCGTTTTGAGGCAGAATCTCGCGACGCGTAACTCCACTGCGAGAATGGGACAGCCTGGTAGTAAGCCTGATCATCACAGGAATATGGTGCTTTTCGGAAAGTTCGAATCCGTAAAAAGCCATGTCGTAACATTCCTGTTGATTGGAGGGCTCCAGGATGGGGATCATGGCAAAATGCCCGTAGAAACGTGAATCCTGCTCATTTTGGGAAGAGTGCATGGAGGGATCATCGGCCACAACGACCAACAGTCCGCCATTCGAGCCGGTCATAGCTGAATTCATGAAAGGATCAGCCGCCACATTCAGGCCTACGTGTTTCATGGTGACCATGGTGCGTTTGCCGGCATAGCTCATGCCCAGTGCAGTTTCCATGGCAGTCTTCTCATTGGAGGACCACCTGCGATGGATATCGCTTTCAATTGCTTGTTTGGATTTTTGAACGTATTCAATAATCTCGGTGGAGGGTGTGCCGGGATAGCCGTAAAATCCTGAGATTCCTGCATCCAGAGCACCTTGCGCGAGGGCTTCATCGCCCAGTAGCATCAGTTTTTCCACTCTTTAGCTCCTTTATCTTTTATTTTATATCTAACACAGTGATTCCAGAGAGCGCAGCGCAGTATTCCAAGGCTAAGGTCTATACTATCAAGAACCGCCACGCAATCCTTTAGGGATAAAGTCAGTGAAATCCAAACTGTAAATAATCTGTATATCCGTCAAGAAAATTCCGATTAATGGAGAATTTGGAGCTAATGTAGAATTTAGAATGCTGGATGTAGAATTAGGGGATGGACCTTGTGCTGCCATATCGCAAAAACCTTTTTATCCAATTGATCCACTCAATTTGTCCGATCCGCGTTCTATCAAATAGCGCCGGAAATAATCCTTGACATGATCCAGACAAATAACTATAGTGGATTTAATACTTTTCTTGACCCTTCTGGGAGGAAAAATCATGAAGAGCTCAAAAGTCATTTTGCCGCTACTGCTCTTAGCAGTTCTACCTGTACTGCTGCTCGCCACGCAGACCGCAGATCTGTCTGTGCTCTTTACCCTAAACACAGACATCGATTACAAGGAAGCCGTAATGGATACAGACAGCACCCTTTGTTTGTATAATTATGCTGTTTTCCCCCCTCCTCAGCAAATCTTGAGTGTTCGACGGATAGGCCCCAACGGCGTTATCGAGCCTCAGCAAACTATTTATAGCTTCCCCGGCGATGCTGTGGACTCTGATTCCTTTTACAGAAACTTTCATTCCCAGATTGTGGATAATTCTATCTACTTTGTCTTCGCAAATCAGGATGAAATTATCCTGCTGATGGTTTCTGGTACCGATGTCACCAGCTATTCTATTGCCAATGTAGCTGGGATGGGCGGGGCTTGCAAATGTGGGATCTTCAATAATAGAGTTGGCTTCACGGTTCAGGATTCAGAGGATCGCGAGCATTTGTGGTTTTGGGATTATCTGGATGACGAGATTAGTCTGGTTTACAGCTTCCACCCAGAGGCCAGAGGCACGGCCATATCAGGATTGGGACCAGATAAACTGCTTCTTTCTCAGTCGGATTATGATACCGGTAGTCCCGAACAATACCCCGTGATGATAATGGATAGCCAGATGAATATCAGCCCCACAAACCTCTACAATACCATCGTCCTACCCGCTTATCCTTTCGATGAAAATCACTATTTCGCTTATTGGGCGGAGTTTGCACCCTATGGCACCTGGTCCGCTACTTGCCAGGGGATAATGACTGTGGATTCCGGTGATATCACCTTCGATACCTGGTCTTGTATAAGCGATATGGATCCCTACTCTGAAGCATGGAACTTCCGCCTTGCCTTGCCGGGAAATCTACATACTTGCATATATAACTATAGTGGCATGAGTGGAGATTATTCCCGTTACGAGATTTACAGCTACGACGGGCAAGGGAATATAGACCCCTACACTGGCTTTCCGCAGGTGGATAACAGCCTGAGTGCACCCAAACATGTTTGCCTTTATCAGGACAAGCTTTTATTGATCTCATTTGCTGATGGACAGCATGAGTTCAGGCTGGCTAATCTGCTAAGTCAAGAGTGGATTCCGGTGACTGGCAGCCCCTGGGAATGGCCTGGCTCCAATAGCGAGGACTTCAACTTCATAAATAGCGATGAATACATCTATGGCATCCGCAGAGCCCAATTCCCCGGCCCAGCCATAGTGAGTTGCATGAAGCTCGATATCTCAGTCTCTACAGATGATCCCGTAGCTGCACCACCTGCCCTGAGAGCTTATCCCAATCCCTTCAAAAGCTCCGTGAAGCTGGAATTTGATTCTATAGATATTTGCCCTGCTGTGGAAATCTACAATCTACGCGGGCAGAAGGTCAGGACATTGCCCTCACAGCCTGATGGTACCATCTGGGATGGCAAGGATGCCTCCGGAAACCGTCTGAGTTCCGGGATCTATTTTGCCCGGCCGCAATCTGGAAGCCACAAGGTCCTGAAGCTTCTAAAATTGGGAGATTGAACATAAGCAGAATCAAGATCGAACCAAAATAGCTGATCTAATGGAATATTTCTTGCATCAGTTAAAGATAGACTTGATCTAAGTAATTAAGAAAGATTTGTTAAACACTTTTCATTACCTTTAGGAGGTAAGATCATGAAGAGCTCAAAAGTTATTTTACCGCTGCTTCTCTTAGCAGTTTTACCTGTACTGCTGCTCGCCACGCAGACTGCAAATCTGTCTGTGCTTTTTAACATAGACACAGACATCCCTTATCAACAAGCCGTTATGGATACCGATAGTACCCTGTGCTTATACAATGTTTCTAGCTCGGTTCCGCTCCAGACAATCCTGACGGTGCGACGGGTTCATGCAGACGGATTTATCGAGCCTCAGCAGACGCTATTTAGCCTTCCCGTCGATACTGCAGATCCTTACATTCCTGGATATATCCCAAATGAGGGTAAATCTATCAGCTTTGTCTTCGT
>JAJBAY010000140.1 GCA_020532515.1 Candidatus Cloacimonadota bacterium
GATTTGAATCGCTAAATATGATGTTTTGAAACAGCTCGTTTTACTTAAAGACCTCTTCAGATTGGAAATCCCGCTTGGGATCAAAGCTCACCAAGACACGCAGATCATCCTTTGAAAGCTGATCCAGGCAAATCCGGCTGATCAATTCGCCCATACCTGGCCCCAGCATAAAGCCTTGACCGCACATGCCTGTAGCATGGATAAGGTTATATGCTTTCTCACTTCTGCCCACGATGGGGAAACCGTCCTGGGTCATGGGATATTGTCCCCGCCAGGTGCGCCTTACTTTCAGGTTTTTGAGCCGGGGATAAATCTCGATCATGCGTTTGCTGCACAGAGGCAGGAATTCTGAGGTCGAGCGATTGTCTATGCCCAAAATCGGCGGATCGGGAGTGATGCAAAACACCACCTGCCCTTCGCTATTCTGATAGAAATAGAAGTTTGCACTACCCGGAGCCTTGCGCATATCCACCACCATCGGGCCAAAGAAACGGGCCACGGGCTCGGTGATGCCAGCCTCATGGTTATCGGGGAAAACCCCAAGACCTTCGCCTACCATAGCTGCGATCTCCCGGGCAAAATTCCCGGCGGCATTTACCACCTGATCTGCCTGATAGCTGCCTTTGTCTGTGAGCACTTCGGAGATCTTGTTAGCTTCGGTTTTCAAGGCGGTCACCTGCTCTTGGAAGCGAAAGGTCACGCCTGCTTTCATAGCGGCAAAATAGATGGCATTGGTCATCAGCAGAGGCGAACAGCTACCATCCTCAGGGGAATAGGTGCTGCCCAAAAGGCCATCCATCGTGATTCCCGGCACGAGCTCATTATATTCTTCCGGGCTTACCCACTGGATATTGAGTCCGTATTCGTGCTGAATCTTCATGAGCTCTTGCAGCGCTTTGGCATCTTCCGCCCGATACGCCGGATAGGAATAGCCATTGCTCATCCAGCCGATGTCGTTGCCCCGCTCGGCTTGCCAGTTTTTTAAGATTTCGATGGAGCGCCGGCACACGGAAATCTTGCCAAAATCAGAATGCGTGGCGCGCACTCCCCCGATGGCTTTTTTGTTGTTTTGCTGTCCGGGAGCGTGCTCAATATCGATCACCAAGACTTTTTGGCCTTGTTCGGCCAGATACAGGGAGGCCGGCAGGCCTATAGAGCCGCCGCCGATGATGATTACGTCGTATGTCATTTGGCATCTCCTCTGGGAAATTTACTTAAGGGAACTTCAATGAAGACAGGGCGTTTGGTATTTGGCACTACTTCACTGGGCGCGATTCCCTCTTCTTTCAGCAGTCCTTTGATCAAGACCTCGCAAGTCTTGGCTCCGCAAGGCCCCATACCTGCTCTGGTGATGGCCTTGATCTGGTTCAAATCACTGATGCCTCGTTTGATAAGGGCTCTCACTTCACCCGCCGTCACACGTTCGCAGAGGCAGACCATGGCCTCATCGCCCATTCGCTCTGGGATGATAGCCTCGGAAAGGGGAAGGGAATACCGGGAATCCTGCACCCTGAATCCAGCCACTTGTCTGGCTTTTTCGGCCGGAACTTTAAAGCGCACCAATTGCATACGCTGCTTTTTATAGTCCGTCACCGCTGTGACTTCATATTCGCCCAAAATCTGAGCATCGATGTCTGTAAGTATGCGCCTGTCCCCCACCTTTACCGGTATATTCATGATCTCATAAGCAATGGTCACAGTGGGATAGGCTTTATCTTTGCGATAGTCCACCAGGGTAATGGCCAGGCCCGGGCAGATGAGCAAGCATTTGCCACAGCCGATGCACTCTCCCACATATCTGGGCAGAGCCATCAGGCTGCCATCTTCGGTTTGAATGGAATTTGTAGGGCAGACCGTGGTGCAGGGATTGCAAGGTATCTCCTGTAAACAGTGGATGATAGGCATCACCCCGTTAGTATCCAGCAGGTTTTGATAGTCCTTGATCTCTCCGGGATGGGCTTTCAGGACTTCTGCTTTCTCATACCAGGCCTGTGGGATATCCTCCACCTGGTCTCCCTTGATGGCTTTGGCGAGCCTCAGCCCCGCGATCTTGCCATTGAACATGGCAGAGCTGGCCTCCGCTATGGCCAGAGCATCACCCGCAGAATCCACCGGCACGCCCGCTTGCTCAGCTTCCAGGGTAAATTCACTGAGGGAATCCAGTCCCACGGCAATCAGGATGGTATCACAGGCAAAACTCTTTTCGGTGCCCGCTATCGCTTGGAAATTCTTATCGACTTCAGTGATGGTTACGCTTTTTACCACTTCATCACCATTGGCAGAGAGGATCGAGTGCGAGGTATAGATCGGCACTCCAAAACGCTGCAATTTATCGGCATGCACCTTGTAGCCGCCACATTCCGGCATGGCCTCAGCCAAACCCACCACCTTGATTCCGGCTTGCAAAGCATGGTAACCAGCGATGAGACCTACATTGCCGCCGCCAATAATGAACAAACGCTCCGTAGGGCGCACCAGGTCACGATTCACCAAGGTCTGGAAGGCTCCCGCTCCATAGATGCGAGCGAGTTTATTGCCCGTAAAGCGCAGGAACTTTTCCCGGGCTCCAGCGGCGTTGAGGATTCTTTGCGGCTTGATCAGCTTATAGACTCCATCTTTGAGCACGCCCACTTTCTGGTCGCTAAAGACAAACAGCGCAGTGCTATTACTCCAAATCTTTACGCTGGGGTATTCTTTCAGGTTTTCTGCCAAAATCTTGCCGATATCATGCCCTCTGGTTCCCGCTCTGCTATCTTCTTCGGAACCAAAGAACTTATGGGTTTGGAGGACCAATTTACCGCCCAGCGTGGTTTTATCGTCGATCAAAAGAGTATCCACATTGTGCTTGCCCAGCTCGGTGGCCGCAGAAAGCCCAGCCGGACCTCCACCGATGATCAGAACCTCACATTCCAGCTCTTCGATGGGGGCAAAGTCTTCTACCTCCACAT
>JAJBAY010000141.1 GCA_020532515.1 Candidatus Cloacimonadota bacterium
AGATGATAAATAGTGTGATTGGTTGTTTGACCTTAGATAGAGTGTAAGAGGTGAGGACTTAAAATGTTCTCAAAGAACGTCAGTAACAATGAGTTGGAATTTACACCAACATTTGGGACTCAACTAAACGAAAAGCCACCTAAACCGTGGCACAATGGAGGAAACATGCGTAAAGCATTACTGGCACTTGTGCTCTGTATGCTGCTATCCAGCGCCTTCGCGCTCAGCAGCTATGGCACTTCCGCACCTGTGGCGAATGACACCGTGAACCCAAGTCTTTCTATTCTTAGCCCCAATGGCGGGGAAGCCTGGTACATAGGGGATACGAACGAAATCCTGTGGGAAGCAAGTGACCCTAACCTGGTGAATAACTCGGTAAATCTCTGGTACAGCCTCAATAGCGGCACAAATTATATCCCAATCGCAGAAGAGACTATCAACGACGGCAGCCAGCCTTGGCTGATGCCCAGCACCCAAAGCTACAATGCCAGAGTGAAGATCCAAGTATCCGATAGCTTTGGCAACACCACGGAGAAAAGTTCGGCTGGCTTTTCCATTACCTACGTTCCACCTGCTGAACCGACCGGAGTGGTGGTGGATATTTCCAATAACGTGGATGCGGTGATCAATTGGCAAGCGGTGACTAAGACCATTCCCCCTTACAATAGTGACATCACACCGGATGGCTATATCGTGCTGTACAACGAAAGCCCTTACGAGCATGATGAACATTTCTTTTATTTTCTTACTGAGACGAATAGCTTAAGCTACACCCACCAGCGGGTGGCACGCTTCCGGGATCAGATGTTTTACCGGATCGTGGCCTATAAGGATTATGATGGGAAAATGGCGGATATTCTGGCTGAAGCAAAGGCCGATCCCGAGCGCAGTCTCAGTCTGGCAGAAATCAAAAGCCGCTTGCATGATGCCGAAGGAGCTGTGAAATGAGAAGGAATATCGTAGCGCTCTTGTTAATCTTCTGCTCTTTTTCTCTCTTTGCCGAAACCATCTTGCAGCAAAGCTTTGAAGCTGCAGCCACGGATACCTATGGCTACACTGCCAACCCCAGTCCGGATGCCAAACGTATCTGGTGGGGACCAACCACGGAAAATATGGGCGGTGCCACAGCTCAAGAAGGCAGCACGTATTGGGCGGGCTGGGACCTGGACAATGTGGAAAGCACTGTCACTTTTGCCACACAGACCCTGCAATCCGGCTATAGCTATCAGCTCAGCTTTTGGTACTATACCAAGAACCTGACCACCACCAATGACTACTGCCGCTATAGCCTGATGTATGACACGGGCACAAACTGGGACAACTGGGTGACGGTGAATAACAACAGCAATGCCTGGACAAAGGTAACGGCAGATATCCCTGCCAATAGCCAGAGCCTGCGTTTCCGCCTTAGCAGCAAGTTCGATGGTACCAGTAAATATGCCCATTGGGACTATATAAGTGTAGAGAAGACGCCCAACCCCATTACTGCACCGGTGGTCAGCGATGTAAGCGCAGTCCAACGCACCGATGGCAGCAAGCTAATTGATATCTATTATGATGTCTCCGATGCCAATGGCGATCTCTGCGATATCACGCTAAAAGTATCCGACAATGACGGCACCAGTTTTGACATCATTCCCAGTTTGGCAAATCTGAGTGGCGATTTTGGAGATGACCTGAGCCTGGGCATGGATAAACACATTATCTGGGATGCCGGAGCGGAAAGCTACACTTTGGAAGGCGATAACTATCTCTACCGCGTCTATGCGGATGATGGCAGCTCGCCACCAATCCCTGAGAACTTCGTTCTGGTAGAAGGCGGGACCTTCCATAACGGTACTTCCAATGTGACTGTTAGTAGCTTCTATTTGGACAAGTATGAGCTTACGCAGGCAGATTATCAGGCTGTGATGGGGACTAATCCTGCTCATAACTATGGCGTGGGTAATGACTATCCTGTTTATTATGTATCTTGGTTCAATGCGATCGAATACAGTAACCGCCGCAGTCTGCATGAAGGCTTGACGCCTTGCTACAGCTATGGCAGCTATGGCAGCAATCCGGATAGCTGGCCGAGTGGCTGGAATACGAGCAATGCTAACCACAGTAATGTAAGCTGCAACTGGAGCGCCAATGGTTATCGCTTGCCTACCGAAGCTGAATGGGAGTTTGCTGCCCGTGGTGGTAATCAGACGCATAATTATACTTATAGCGGGAGTAATGACCTCAATGCTGTGGCTTGGTATTCTTCCAATTCTGGCAGCACTACTCACACAGTAGGAACCAAGACCGCCAATGAGCTTGGCCTCTACGATATGAGTGGTAACGTCTGGGAATGGAATTGGGATATCTATGGCAGCTATCCAAGTGATTCACAGAATAATCCTACGGGGTCAAATAGCGGGTCTTCCCGTGTGAGGCGCGGCGGTAGCTGGGACAACGATGCCTACAGCTGCACCGTTTCCGGTCGGGGCGGCGGCTATGCGACCAGTAGCGACAGCTATATAGGCTTCCGCGTTTGTAGGTGTTCCCCTTGATTTTTGTTTTTTGTTCTTTTTGCCTTTTGCAAATTGCGCAGAAAAACAAGAGAGTTTCACATTGAGGACCCAGTGGGGGTGCAGGGGGATTTTTCCCCCTGCATTTTTCGCCACCCTTGGAGTTCAAAACCCCTTGCTATTTTCAGATTAAAAACGAGTTTTACAGGGTTTTGGACTTCAAGCAGCAGAGCGGAGATAGGAAATAATGGCCACTCACAGCATTTCTTTGTTTGAAGTCCAATGCGCGCTTAAGCTATTGTATATGTGTAAGATACAGATGCGCATTGAACTCCAGTGTGTCAGGAGAAATTGAATGTTAATTCAATTTCGTAACTATCAAGGACATGAGGATTTGGCTCCTCGGGAAGGTCTTACAGGAGAACTTTCCA
>JAJBAY010000042.1 GCA_020532515.1 Candidatus Cloacimonadota bacterium
TGAAGGCTTCCGAGATATCGCGCTGACGCTGCATACCTTTCAGGCCGCTGGCAAAGGTCTTATGCTGTTCAAAAGCCAGGCGCAGCGCTTCTTTGGCGATAGCCTGCTCCAGCACCAGCTCTTGCAACAGCGAAGGAATGGTGGTGGGGCGGATCATTTTGTTTTTGATCATATTGCGCAGTTCGCTTTCGTCGATATCAAAGGGCACCCAGCGCATGATGTTTTTCAGTCCACTGGAGGCCAGCACGTTTGAGATGCTATAGCTCATACCCAGGTTTGCGCTCACGGTACGGTTGAAGATGTATTCGTCGGTAAAAACGCTGAAGACGTCTGTGGTAGCGCCACCGATGTCCACACCCACCACTTCGATCTTATCGTTTTTGGCGATGGTCTGCATGATGTTTCCCACGGCTGCGGGAGTAGGCATAATGGGGACTCTCTGGTGATCCGGACCCTGGGTCCATTCCATGAGTTTGTTATAGCCGGGAGCCTGCTGCATCACGTGTTCCATAAAGATATCGTGAATCTTGTCACGGGCTGGGCCGAGGTTCTCGGTTTCGAGTTTTGGACGCAGGTTTTCGGCTATGATCAGGTTCACTTTATCGCCCAAAGTAGCCTCGATATCACCGATAGCTTCTTTATTTCCGGCAAAGATCACCGGAAGTTTGTAAGCAGAACCCAGACGCGGCTTGGGATCTGCACCAGAGACCAGCTCTGCCATTTCCACCACGTGTTTGATGGTTCCGCCATCTTCGCCGCCAGCCATGAGGATCATGTCCGGTCTGAGTTGACGGATGCGTTCAATCTTTTCATGGTTCATGCGTTTGTCGTTGCTGGAGATCAGATCCATCACGATAGCCCCGGCACCCAAAGCGGCGCGTTCGGCACTTTCGCCTGTCATGGAGGCTACCACACCGGTAACCATCATCTGCAATCCACCGCCGGCGGAAGAGGTGGATACATAGGCATCTACACCGATATCGCCATTACGGGGAATGATGAATTCACCATTTTCCATGAATTTGAGATTGGGGTTGTTATACTTCAGGCGAGCAAGCTCTTCCATTTCCTGAGTGGCATTGATCACACCCTTGGTTACGTCATTCAGAGGAGCTTCCACGGTGGTGGGAGCTTCGCCTCGGATGGTTTGACGGTATTCGCCGTCAAGATATTCGATCAAGATCGCCTTGGTCGTGGTGCTGCCACAATCTGTGGCTACTATGCGCGTAAGGCGTTTTTCATCATATTGCATATATCCTCCGCTTATTCAGCTTTTTTATGTCTTTTTTTAAAGATCTTTTTAAAGGTTTCACGCATCTGGTTTTTGCGTCTTTTCTTGTGCAATCTGGCCTGCTGGCGACGCTCCCGATTGATCTCTTCATCCAGTTCATCGATGCGTTTGACCAGGGCTGTGATATATTCTTCCTTTTGGATCATCAGGGCAAAGCGTTGATACTTTGCGCTGTCAAAGATGATCTCAGCAAAGGGCAGAACGAAATACAAGACTTGGCTGCCGATGCTGTGCAGGGGATGCAGGGATTCGATAAACAGGATTCCTGCCGGGGCCAGATGCCGGCTGGCGATGAAGCGGGCCACCTTGTCGATCATGGCATAGGCTTCTTCGTCTGTGATCGTGCTGATAATCCCTTGATATTTATATTTCATGATTTCTATGCTCGGGTGGCCGTAAAGCCTGCCACGCTGGCAGCTCCGGCTTTGTAAAGCTCGCCGCTGATCTCGTTTAAGGTACTGCCGGTGGTGAAGACGTCATCCACCAAAATCAGCTTTTTGCCCTGGGCCTGCTGGCCATAACGCACCCGGAAGGCACCGGCCAGATTGCTGAGGCGCTGAGTCCTGTGCAGCTTGGTCTGGCTCAGGGTGTAGCGGCTTCTCACCACAGGGCGGATGTAGGTCTTGCCGCTCAGTTTTGCCAGCTTTTTGGCAATCAGTTCACTCTGGTTATAGCCTCGCTCACGCTTGCGCACTCTGTGCAGAGGCACTGCAGTGATATAAGGATAATCCTCAAATTCAGGATAATCTTTCAGGCTTTCCGCCATCTTTTCGGCCATAAACACGGCCGGGGAGCGGTAGCCGCTGTATTTCAAAAGGTGCATCAGCTCCGTAAGCGGAGTCTTGTATTGCATACTGCTGCGCGAAAACTCAAACTTGAACAGGGTCTCTCGACAGCTTTCGCAATAGCCTTCGTCCAGTTCGGAGCCGCATTTGTAACAGAAATTGTCCTTCACGTAGCTAATCTGGCTGGCGCATTCGGGGCACAGGCTCTTTTGCCCAGCGCCCAAGCGGGTGTGGCAAACCAAGCAGGCTGGCGGAATCAGGATATCAATACCTGCCATCAAAAAAGCTTTCAATCGCTTCAAAAATCTGGCTGCCATCTTGACTATAAACACTTTCTGTAGCAGAGCGTTCCGGATGCGGCATCATGCCCAAAACGTTGCGGCCTTTGTTTACGATTCCCGCGATATTATCGAGTGAGCCATTGGGATTGGCCTCTGGGCTGAGGTTTCCCTGGGCGTCACAATAGCGGAAAAGAATCTGATCTTGATCCTGCAAGGCTTTGAGCCCTTCAGAATCGATATAATAATTGCCTTCTTTGTGGGCAATGGGGGTATCCAGAAGGCTGCCTGGCTTCAGACCTTTGGTAAAGGGGCTGTTGGAGCTCTCCACCCTCAGCATCTGATGTTTGCAGATGAAATTGATCCCGCTATTTCTCATCAAAGCGCCGGGCAAAAGCCCCGCCTCTGTGAGGATCTGAAAGCCATTGCAGATGCCGATTACAAAACCGGATTTTTCGGCAAAAGCTATCACTTCATTCATGATCGGAGAAAAGCGCGCCAAAGCTCCACAGCGCAGATAATCCCCGTAGGAAAATCCACCGGGAAGGATGACCAGATCAGGATTTTGCAGGTCGTGATCCTTGTGCCAGATCATGCGGGCAATATGGCCACGGCTGCGAAAGACTTCATAAGCGTCGTGATCGCAATTTGAGCCGGGAAATGTGATCACACTTACTTTCAAGACTTGGTCTCCACGAGTTCAAAGCGGTAAGTCTCGGTATTCGGATTTGCCAGAAGGCTGTCACAAATCTTGGTGACTTCTGCGCTTACAGCCTCATGATCCGAGCTGTCAAAAACTATCTCAATGTACTTGCCAATGCGGGTTTGGGAGACATCTTCAAATCCCAGATTGTGCAAGGAATTGGTCACGGCTTTACCCTGCGGATCCAGTACGCTGGGCTTGAGTTCTACGAAAATCTTGGCTTTTAGCATGATACATCCATTTATTTTTAATCAGAATACCACAATTTGAAAAACAAGAGATTTAGTCAACTGATTTATTTGGGCACGCTTTAGAATCGTAGAGGGCAAATGATAATCACGCCAAAACGAGGCTTGGAACGATGTGACCTGGATCAGATTAAAATCACGTTTCTATGGTTTTGATATAGTGAATCACTGCTTTTCTCATTGACAACTACAACACTAACCATAGTTTGTAGTCAGTCTGAATTTATCTATATCCTGTTTCGGTTTTAATGTTTTAGAAGGGCTATTTCTCAAGCCTGAAAGGCACGATGCGAATACAGGTATGATACTTTTAGGGAATAGCTTATGATGAGATTAGGAGATATTAAACTTAGGACTCTGATCCAGGGTTTGGAACCTGACGAAGTGGTTCGCATCATTACGAGTGAACCCATAATGACCGATGTGCCCATCGATAAAGATGACCTTACTGAGCCTTATTACATTCGCAAGCCATTTGCCCAAGAACAGAATTGGGCCCTTACCAGCATCAATATGGATAATAACAGCTTGATCACAAAGAAAGCGGGAAAAACTATATGAATACGAAGAATATTGAATTGAATTTCAGATTACTGGTCAAGAGCATCGGCCAGATACATAACGAACTCAAGCAACAAGCCTTTCACAGTGTAAACACTTTACTCACGCTCCGAAACTGGCTGATAGGATATTACATTGCCGAATATGAGCTTAAAGGTTCAGATCGCGCAGATTACGGAGATATGCTCTTTGAGCGCTTAGAAGAAGAGCTAAAACGAATTGGCGTCTCTCGCTCAAACAAGAGAGATTTATACAGGCTTCGTTTATTTTACAACACTTACCCCCAGATTGTGGGGTCGCTGACCCCACAATTGCAAAAGCTTATCAGCCATAAGCTTGGCTCTTTATCATCTGATAATTCCATACTCACTAAGCCATTCCTACAGATTGTGGAGTCAGTGACCCCACAATCGGGCATAGCACCAAGAGAGCTCATCACAAAGCTCTCATTTACGCATATAGAAGTACTGATAAATATCGAAGATGAGACCAAACGTAAGTTTTACGAAATAGAGTGTATTCGAGGCAATTGGTCTGTGCGGGAGCTTAAACGCCAGGTTAATTCTCTGTACTATGAGCGCAGCACACTTTCCACAGACAAGAAAAAGCTCTCAGAACAAACACAGCAGAAAGTAGAATTATTCAACCCAGCACAATCAATCAGAGATCCCTACATTTTCGAATTCTTGGGGCTGAAACCCCTGGAAGTGATGAGCGAGTCAGATCTGGAAGATCAGTTATTGGATAAGCTGCAAGGCTTTCTATTGGAACTCGGGCATGGCTTCTGCTTTGAAGCCCGGCAAAAAGCCATCCTAATCGAGGATACAAATTTCTATATCGATTTGGTCTTCTACCACAGGATCCTCAAATGCCACGTCTTGGTAGAACTCAAACTAAGTGATTTTAACCATGAAAACATCGGTCAGCTCAATACTTACGTCAGCTGGTACAGCAAGAATATCAAAGAACCCAAAGATAACGAGCCTATCGGAATCCTGCTCTGCACTGGAAAGAACAACACTCTTGTGGAGTACGCTCTGGCGGGAATGGACAACCATCTCTTTGTTTCTAAGTATATGCTGGAACTGCCCAGTAAAACAGAAATGCAAAGCTTTATTGCATCTCAAATGTATGAGGAAATAGAATGATTGAATATAAGTAGTACTCTTTGCTCAGTTCGTCAATGATACAGGATGGGACTCATCCTGCTCCCAAATCTCGTCCAACGTAAATAAAGCCAGCAAAAAGATAATTCTTGACGAATTAATGCCCAATGCCATCAATGTCTTAGCTGAGCTTTGCCCAAGCACATAGTCAGCTATGTTGATATGAAAGAAATCAAGGAGTGAAAGATGACAAAACAGCGCTTTCCTTTTATGGCGATCATGGGTCAGGAAGAACTCAGCCTGGCTCTAATTTTTAATCTCGTAAACCCTCAGATCGGGGGAGTATTGATTCGCGGAACCAAGGGCACGGGCAAGAGCACCGCGGTCTATGGCCTGCCACAAATAGCTCCTAAGATCAAAGTCCATCCCTCCTGTCCTTACAACTGTTTACCCGAGGAGCCCGAAAACTGGTGTACCTTCTGCAAAGGCCAGCAGACCAACACGCTGCTGGAGCAAGAAATCGAAGTAGTGAATCTTCCCATGAACATCGCGGAAGAGAACCTCTTGGGGAGAATCGATGTGGAGAGGCTGCTCAAGACGGGAGAAAAAGCCTTTATCCCAGGCCTCATTGCCAAAGCTCACCGGCAGATCCTCTATATTGATGAGGTAAATCTGATTCCGGATCACATCACAGACAGCCTCCTGGACGTAGTAGCTTCGGGAGTGAACATCATCGAACGTGAAGGCTTTTCCGTGCAGCATCCTGCCAAATTCCTCCTCATTGGCACGATGAATAGTGAAGAAGGCGAGCTCCGGCCTCAGATATTGGACCGTTTCCCCCTTTCGGTCACGATCAATACTGTCACGAATCTTGAGTCCAGGCAAGAGATCATCCGGCGCAATTTTGCCTTTGATGAGGATCCTGCTAAGTTTGCAGAGGGTTTTGCTGAGGTCAATGGGCTCATGATGAATTCCATTCTGCAGGCCAGGCAATTGCTCCCTGAAACCACCATCTCTGAGGAATTGGTGCGCAAATTGCTCGATTTCTGCATTCATTTTGTCATCGATGGCCACCGCTCTGAGCTCGTGATCGTGAAGACTGCCAGGGCTTATGCCGCTCTGGAATTGAAACAGCAGGTAGAGCTGAAGCATCTCAAAATGGCGATGAAGCTCACTTTGCTGCACCGTACTCGCGATGGCGGCCTGAAAAAGCCTGTGGCCTTCTCCGATATCGAATCCTGGTTTGCTGGCATAAAAGAGGATAGCGCGCCGGATCAGACCTTCTCTATGGATTACGATCCCGAGAATCTCTCGCTACTCAGAGGAGGTTATCTTAGCCCATCAAAAAAATCAGAGCAAGCCTCGCAAAGCTAAATCTTTTATTAGCAGACGAGGCAAACGATGACTACATCGACAGGCGTAGTCTGGTAAAACTCATCCTGAAGCAAATAGAAAACCAAGAACTCACGGAAGTAGAGCTGAGCGAGCTGAAGTACTGGGACAGCCTCTGGCAGCATTATGAGAAACAGTCCAATACCATCCAGGCTTTAAAGGGAATCTTCTTTCTGCTGACTCATCCGGATTTGAAAAACATCGAAATTACCCCACAAGAGGTTCTTTTGAGCAGAGGGCCGACTCCTTTCACAGAAATCTTCAGCGACCCCATGAGCCTGAGAGAGATGACAGCCCTTATCCTAAAATATGTTAAAAACAGATTTGTGGGAGATCAATCCCTGAAAACCATTGTAAAGGGGGTAATCAAAACAGTTGATAAGCCAGATTCTACCTTTGATGTGGAGCTAAGGTCAACTGAAATAAACAAAATAGGCCTCAAACGCAAAAAGCTGACCAGCTTCAAGAGTAGCGCCTTGATGAGTTCCTCCGGAGCCCCTGTGGTCTTTTGGACCTCAAGATACAGTTCAAACGGCAAACCCGATCTCTATCAGAGCTTGAAAGCAGCTATTATGGAGGGATCATTTTCCCGCGAGCCTTTTCACATCGAGATCGCCAGCCGGCATTTCCGCTATCCCGTCTATCAGCAAAAGCAGAATTTCAATATCATGCTGGTGCTGGATATCAGCAATTCTGTGAAGTGGATCCTCAAATTCATGGAAAAAATCATTGCGATGCTCACCGCCCAAGCCTGCGCTGCCAAAGATAAATTGGGCCTCATCATCTTCAATGATGACCGGGCCCAGATCAGGCACTATCCCACCAGCAATATACGGCAGATAGTGGGAACTATCAATACGCTTTCGCCCAAGGGTAAAACGCCTCTGGCCCAAGGGGTGAAGCTGGCCCTGCAGACCCTGCAGCACAGCAGATTTCAGGTCACAGGCATGGCCAATGCCATCGTGCTGCTCTCAGACTGTTTCCCTGAACCCATCACCGGAGAATATCCGGATCAAATGGATGAACCGGCCTGTCAGGAGCTCTTGCATGTAGCCGATAGAGTGGCAGATGCCAAGATAAAACTGCTCATCCTGAACCCCAGCGTCAGATCCACACCGCACTATGAAAAGCTCATCGGCTTTCGCTTGGGCACTCTGGCTGCCGAGCGGGCCAATGGCAGCTTCCTGAATCTGGTGGCAGATATGAATCAGTCTGCATTCTCAGATCGCAGAGATTATGAATTGTCACCGCAAATGCTGAGTAAATTCAAGGAGGGAATCAGCGAATTCAGGATGGATAATAGATAAGGATGTGATAAATGAGACTCGTTTGTAGGATGGATGGGGCTTTGTGGATGCTCCTGCCAGATCTTACCCGGCTCTGAAGCTCGGTTCTCGCCCGATATTTTGACTTGGTTTCAAGTCGCCTTCGCCTCGGGATGACTCGAGGGCTCGAGTGATTTCGAGTCGAAGGCACGTCGAAGACATGTTGAAGCGAAGAGGGTGGAGCAGGCTATTGCGCAGCCTCCTCGATTATAGCCGTAACGAGATAGAATCTACGGCTGGCAGAAAGTGCATACTGCCGATATCTCAGCTTCCCAGGGTATGCAAAGCTATCACTTGCAGAGAATTAACCTGCCTGCGGGAATCTATATCCTACAGGTGAAAACTGTGGACAACATGGCCAATAAGAGAGTGCTGCTGATGTCCTGAATTGGGCCTGTGGTTAGCTTTAGGGAGGCTAATTCGGACCCTTATTTCCGCAGCAGCAGATAGATAAAGAAAGGACAGCCGATGGCTGCGGTGATCACGCCTACAGGGAGCTCGATCCCGGCCATGTTTTTGGCCAGAAAGTCTGCTGCCAGCAGGAAACTGGCACCAAAGAACAGGCTGCCGGGATAGATGCGATTTTGCTTGCTAAAGCCCAGGAGGCGCATGGTGTGAGGAGTGATGAGCCCCACAAAACCGATGATGCCGGCATAGGAGACCACGATGCCGATGATGAGCGACGTAACCACAAAAATCTGCTGGCGCAAGCGATGCACCTCGATGCCCACGCTGGCGGCATAAAGATCGCCACTACTCATGATGTCCAGGGCTCTGCTTTTCAGATAGAGCCAGATCAGCAGGATCAAAATCACCCCCGAGAGCAGGATGAAGACCCGGTATTCTGAGTAACTGAAGATGCGTCCCAGATTTCCCATTAAGGTACTGAGAATGAGCACAGTATCTTCACGCCGCAGATACATCATCAGAGAGATGCCCGCTGAGAAAAACATGCCCACGATCACACCCGCAATGATCAATCTACCCCTATCAAATGCGCCTCGTCTTTGCGCCAGACGCCAGACCAAAATCATGGTAATAATCGCGCCCAAAAAGCCACCCAAAGGCATGAGAATATAGAGCCCCAGGCTGGCAAAGACGATGCTGCCAAAAGCAGAACCGGATGAGATGCCCAGGATGTAGGGCTCGGCCAGAGGATTTGCCAGCATGAGTTGATACACAGAGCCGATGGCGGCCAGGCTCATGCCCGTGACCACGGTAAGGATAAGCCGCGGGATGCGCACCTGCCAGAAGATATTGGAGCTGGGGCTGCCCCAAAAAAGATAGAGCGCCACCAGAGCGATGCTGCCCAGACCAATCAGGACCAAAACCAGGGTTTTCTTCACTGGGTGTGGCTTTCCCACAGTCTATACAATTCCTGCAACTTGATCATGCCCGTCACACAGCGGGGTCCCGCTCTCAGAATGAGGTCCGGATCGATATCAGCCTCAAAGAAGATCATCTCGTTTTTGATCGCAGGAATATTTCCCCAACCCTTGCGGGCGAGGATTCTGCTGGGGGAATCCTGAGAATAGCAGATCATGAGGTCCGGATTTGCCTTGATCACATCCTCGGCCTTGATCCTGGAATAATCCCGCTCCAAGGTCTCAAAGGCATTCTGGCCTCCTGCCGTATTGATCAATTCGGCCACGAAGGAATTATTCGCCACACTCATCAAGGGATCGCGGTAGATTTCCAGATATACCTTGGGGATAGGGTGCCCTTCAGCCATGGATTTGACCTTCTGGATCTGCTCTGCCAGAGAGCGCACCAGCTCGCGGCCTTGGGCCTCACGACCGATAATCCCGGCGATGCGGGTGATCTCGGTTTGCATCTCAGCCAGGCTTTGGGGATAGGAGCTCTCCACCCGGATGCCGAGCTTGCGCAGATCCTCCGCAATGGATTCCTGCTCCAAAGCGCTGGTAAAGACGATCTGGGGATTCAGATTCAGGATCTGCTCCATCTTGACCGCACCAAAATTGCCTACAATCTCTTTTTCCAAGAGCTCTGCGGGATAGCTGCATTCCTGAGTGATGCCCACGATCTTGTCGGCAGCGCCCAAAGCGGCAATGATCTCCGCAATTTCCGGAGACAGGACCACATAGCGGCCGGCCTTGTCCTGCTTGGAACTGTGGCAGCTACAAAGCGTACTCAGGATGAGCAAGATCAAAGCACTGTAGTATAGATATTTCATAAAACCTCGTAAATCATCTGTGGATTAGTGCTTTCATAGGCGGGAAATGGGGGATTTTTGTCAAGGTGTATTTGGGGAGTTTAGAGAGTTTAGAAGGGTTAGAAGGTTTAGAAGGTTTAGAAGGTTTAGGGGGTTTAGGGGGTTTATTGGCTTGAGAGCGAGTTTTGGCGTGCTGGATTGGATGCGTCTCGCGTCCAACAAGGCCGGAGGCCTTGAAAAAAGGGGCAGTTCCCGTGTAAATCCGTCCGATCCGTTCAATCCCTGTGACCATTACCCCCGCACATCCAGCCTGACATACTCAGTCTTAAAACTATAGCCCTGAAAAGCGGGCATCCCTGCCAGCACTTCCTGATAGACATCCAATTGCTCTTTCTCGTGGACATCACCGGTTTTGTAGTCTATGATCCAGGCCTTTTTGCCCGCGGTATTCAGCATCAGGCGATCCACGCGGAAGCTGCCCACCTCAAATTCATTGTAGATCTTATCATAATCCGGGTCAAAGAGATAGCTGTGTTTGCGGATTTCCTGGCAGAGCTTCACAAAGAACCGCTCCAGCCCGGCAACTGGCAAGATAGAGCCGTAGCGGCTGATGCTTTCCCGACGGGCACGTTCATGCTCGTCCTCGCTATCTGTTTTGATAAAAGAGAGATAGTAGTGCGCCAGATCTCCCCAGAGGGCTTGGCGTTTTTCCAGATAGACGTTTTTGTAAGAGATATCGGAGAGGGCACTGGTATCCTGGATGGCGCTCCAATCGAGGCCAAAAGGCTGGGCAAAGCGGAGTTCAGGCCGAAAATCTGCCTTTTCCTCTGGTTTATCGGTCTCTTCTTTTTTGGAGGGAACATGATGGCTGTCAAAGCGATAGATGCCATGTTCATCGGGTTCATTCTCCCCAAAGTAGTCCAGGCAGGCATTGGCCAGGATCGCAGGAAGCATCAGGGTATCCTCGCCCTCTTTTTTGGCATAATATTCTGGCCATTCCTTGGTTCCCAGGTAGGTAAAGAGGATGTGCAGGTGCTTTTTGGCACGGGTAAAGGCCACATACAGCGTATTCAGCTCCTCCAAAAGAGAGGCTTTGTTCTTATCCTCCCAAAGCTGCGCCGCCGGGGAATGCTTCAAGACGTCTTCATAATGATAGCTGAGGGCATAGCCACTGAGCTCGCTAAAGCCTTGATTCAGATACTCGGTAACCGAATACAGGCTTTTCTCTGTACTGTGCGTATTGGCAAGATCATAGAGCACAAAGACGCGGTCAAATTGCAGCCCCTTGGCCTTGTGTATGGTCATTAGCTGAATGCCCTCATCGCCTTCCACGCTCACCTGGGTAAAGCCGTCCTGTTTGGTATTTTCATTGACGTATGCCAAAAAGGCGGGGATGGATAGGCCTGCTGTGGCTGTACTTAGCTCCCAATCTTTGGCGATCCTGAGGAAGGCTTGAAGATTCAGATAATCGCGCTCCGGGAAGGCCTTGATATCTCTGATACTGAAGCTGATGATCTCTCTGAGGATGCTGTAGGGACTGCCCTGCGCCTGGCTGTACGCGAGCTCCACAAGCTCATCCAAGGGGGAAAGAGCACTGAGATCAGGCTTGATGAGCTCAGGGTGATCCTGCTTTTGGGCTTCAAAATCTGCGATGAGATCGATCAAATTCTTGAGTGTCCCGCTATCCAGCAGCAAGAAATCCGACCGGACAAAGGGCAGGAAGTCCAGCCAATCCCCATAGGAGACGAACCTCAGCCAGTGCATCAAGGCTGCCACCAAATGGTGAGTAGTGATGGGTGCGCTGGGCTGGAAGATACCGGTTTGGCCTTGCTCTTCCAGGAGCAATTGCAGCTCCTCCAGTTGCTTGGACTTGCGGCAAAGGATGGCGACTGATTCTGGCTTTTCCCTGTTTTGCTCTGCCCTGGCCTGCTCTTCTCTGATCTTCAGGGCGGGCAGGATCATCTCTTGCACAAAGGAATTGTAGGTTTCGGATTTGCCCGTGCCGATGGTGTGAAAGTAGCCCATACACTTCAGCTCGATGGTGGTGGAAAGCTCTTCTATGGCAGACTTTACCTGTGGATATTGCCAGCTCATGTTATTGGCCGCCAGATATTCGTGCAACGGGGCATCCGAAAAGACGTGATTGATGAAATCCATCATATCCTTGCCTGCGCGCCAGGAGTGCGTGAGGGGCTCGATCTGGACCTCTGCCAGGGAGGGGATAATGTGCCCCAGATTCAGCAGCAGATCGCGCTCTCCGCCCCGCCAGCCAAAGATGGATTGCTTCTCATCTCCCACCACGATGATGCCGCCGATCTCTTTGGCGCCATAGCCGGAGCAGATCTCTTCCATGATGGGGCGCAGGGTATTGAACTGGATGAGCGAGGTATCCTGAAATTCATCGATCAGCATGAAGCGGGTGCGATGGCTGAGAAATTCGTAAAACTCCGTGGCAGAGCTCTCGACGCTGAGATCAAAGATAGGCGGCTCCGGGCTGAATAGTGCCTCAAAGGTGAACCAGGCTATGTCCTGATAGGTCATATTCTTATAGCGATAGATCAGCTTGTCATACTCCTGCAGGATGATCTCCCAAAGCTCCAGGATCTCATTCTGCTCGGGGATAAAATACTCGTGATAGAGCTTCTCTCCCAAAGCGCTGAGGACCTCGTCTTGCAGGCTTTGGATGCCAGCTTGCAGATCCTTGGACACAGGCTTTTTGCTATAGATGCCTTTGGCGGCTTGTTTCAGGAACTTCATCGCATCGGAAGAGCGCATAAAGAGCTCCTCCACCATGGGATAGAGCTCTGCAGGACTCTCGAAAGCACCAGGTAAAAGGTCTCTAAAACCCTTCAGAAAATACGCCTTAAATTCGCCCTTGGCCTTGCCCTGATAGATGTCATACAGGGCCTGGATGAAGCTCCTGAAGGCCTGGTCAAAATCATGCTGCCTGGGCAGGGATTCAAAACGGTTCTGCTGGCAGCGCCGCTTGATCAGGAAGTAGGTCCAGCGGTTGTAAATCAAGCTTGTGAAGAAAGCGCTGTATTCATCGAGATTGCGACGCACTTTGCGGGAGAGCAGTGTGTCCACCCGGTCCCGAAAGGTGGGATCCATCAGGTGACTCATCAGATACGGCAGGCGTTTTTTAACAGCCTCCTGATCCAATTCATAGCTGTCGATGCTGCGCAGCGGACGCACGATATTGCGGAAGATGCTACTGGTAAAGCTATCTATAGTCATCACTTGCAGATTTCGCTGATCCGCTGAGATCTCCAAGAGGGCAGAGCGCAGGATGTTCTGTTCCTGTATGCTGAGGCCAGCCGGATCTCCGGGAACCTGTTTGCGCAGATCCCGTGCCAGACCGCCTTGGGGCTCATCCAGCAGCTCTTGCAATTGGGACATAATCCGCTCCCTGATCTCAGCAGTAGCCTTGCGGGTAAAGGTAAGCGCCAGAACACTATCCAGCGAGAAATCCGGATGCCGGCGGTAGTAACGCAAGATCAGGCTGATGTATTCGATGGACAGGCGGTAAGTCTTCCCCGTGCCTGCGCTGGCGGAGATGATACGGTTTTGAAATTCAGTCATTTGTGCCTCCTGGCAGATACAGATCACTACGCGTGATCTCTTGCAAGATCCCCTTTGATTCAGACTTCTTTGCGATGCCATAGCCCTGCTCAAGACAGTCCAAAAGCCCCTGATTGATCTCGGGGATATACTGCTCCCGCTTCTTCTGTGTCACGCTGTTCTTGCTGTCTATGCTCATATCCAGGATCTGCCAGAAATACGAGCTCAGCTCCTCTTCCAGAGCGGGGTTTTCTATCAGATAATAGAAGTATTCATAGAAGATCAGCTGATTCACATGAGCGGAGCCTGTCTTAAAATCCAGGATTATCTTGCGGGTGGGCGTCTCGATCCTGAGATCCGCCCTTCCGCGAATCATGATGCGGTAGATCTGCTCATCGTGGCTGATCTGGCAAAGCTCTTTGTATATCCGCTCTTCATCACTCATGTATCTGCCTTCAGGGATCAGGGTGAAACTGCTGCCGCGCAATTCATGATGGATGAAGCGGCGATAAAACTGCTGCAAGGAATCCACCAGACACTCACTGATGATCACCAGGAGGAAGTCTTGATTGTAATTCTTGGGGATCTTGTAGTAGAACTCCTGGCTATGGATGATCTGCTGCAAAGTGGTGCGCAGCCTATGGGCATCTGAAAAGAGCAGGTTCAGCTCCTTTAGACTCTCGTGGCGACGGGATTCTTCGCCCAAAACCTCGTTAAAATAGTGATGCATGAGGGTGCCAAAGAGGGCGGGGCTGATGCTCTCCACCAGCTCGGTTTTGCGTGCTTTCAAGCTGCTCAATGAGCCGATATACCAGGCAAAGGGATTGTTTATCATCAGGCCCAGCTCATAGCTGTTCTGCCTGATCACGCGGGATTCGCCAAAATCCCGCTCGGGCTCTGCAGGCAAGCGGAAGAACTCCGCATCAGGCCCCTTGCAAAAGATCTCAGAGCTGCCGATCTTTTGCCTAAGCGGGTCTGTCTGCATATCCTGCCAGAGCTGGAAGATATGACCAAAGGGAATGGCTCCGGCGCGGGTCTCCCTGATCTTCTCTGGGCAGATCTGTTTCAATTCCCCGATAAAGCTGCTGGGCTCGATGCTCTTTTCCGCATTCTGATAGGTATAGATAGAGACCTGGCGCGCCGTAAAGACCAGGCGGAAGAAGTAATAGCGTTCCCAAGCCCGGATGATCTCATAGTTCAAAAGGCCCAGGCGCGCACGTTGCGCTTCGTTCAGCAGCCATACTGGCCCGGGGGATTGGGGCAAGATCCCCTCCACCATCTGGAGCAGGATCAGATTGTCCTGCTGCCTGTTGCGGGCGTCCAGAAGGTTGCTGATCTCCCAGGAAGCCTGGCTGCGGGAAAGGAGCTGATAGCGCAGGCGTACAGGCTTCACATAGTCCAGCCAGAGGCGAAACAGGGCACTGCCCACGCTGGGAAAGACGGCTGCCCAATCCTCTACTATAGCCAGGTTTTCCACAGCGCTGAAATTCGCCAGAGCAGTCCAGATCTGGGGCAGAATATCCGTCTTGGCGATCTCCTCTCTACTGCAAAACTCTTCGGGGGACAGCTCATCTGTGCAAAGCTGAATGAGCTCCCTGATATTCTTCAGGCGCAGGATATCCTTCACCCAGGCAAAGAGCTTTGTGCAGAGGCGAGCTACCAGCGGGTATTGATTGTCTGGTTTCAGGCCAAATTGCGCCTGGGGATTCAGATCCAGATACAGGATCTCATTTTCGCTGAGCTTAAAGAGTTCCCTTTGTAGAGCGTCCTGTTTGACGGCACCCCAATCCTCTTGCAAGAGAGCCGGATAGCGGTAGTCCCGAAATTGCCTGATCACTATGCCCAGAGGCACAAAGCCTTCCGTGACTCCCTGGCTCTGCACCAGCTCATCCAGAAAGCTCATAAAGCCATACCACAGGCTCTGGGTGATGGGCAGCTGCTGTCTGGCTTTCACAAAATCCTGTGGGAACCAGGCCGAGTAAGCCTTTTGCCAGAAGCTGTTATCGATGATGATGCCGCCAGCTTCCATCTGCTCTTTCTGAGCCAGGAGCAAGAGGGCGTGCTGCTCTTCGTTTTCACATTGATAGATCTCGATCTCGGGCTTCTCTGCGAGCTGTTTGTAGAGCTCTGCGGGGTCAAAAGCGGGGGTTTGCCAGCTCTTCTCATCTGCCACTCCCCCATGATGGAGCAGCCAGACTTCGTTTTGGCTTTGCTCACAGGACACCAGGAGTTCTTGCTCGAACTTGCTGTAATAGTACTGATTTACCAGCACGATGCGGTAGCCCCGATATGGGATCTGCAAGTCCGCCGCAGAGCCTGAAAAGATGATATCCGTAAAGCCCAGTTCCCCGATGCGCAGGCGGTAACGCTCCAGGATGCCTGCGATGTGGGCTATGTGCTCTTCCTGCCAGGCTCTGAGATACATTTCCGGCGCATCCAGCAGAGCGCCCAGCCCGTTCACATCCCGTCCGGCCTCACTATATTCCTGCAGGAACTGGAAGAAGTTATTGCCCCAGGCCACCACGTCGTCATAAGCAGTGAGATGAAAATACTCGCGCTCCTCTGGCGAAAGGATCTGATACAGCGTGAGCAGCCTCTTTTCATCCTCCAGCCGGGGGAGCAGAGAGCTCATTACGGAGGCTTTAAAATCCTGAATAGTCGTCCAAATGATCTCCTCAAATTGCCAGCGAGGTTCAAAGCGCAGTCTGGCCAGATTCGCCGAGGCCCGCGTGGGAAAGATCATGATAGAGCGCTCGCTGATGCAATCCAGGGCTGCATCCAGGATATCCCGGTTCAGGTCGATATTGATAAATTTCATTTAGCTTCCTTATAAGAGGGGTGAAAAGAGGCGGCAGATGGATTCCTTGCTACGCTGGATCAGGCCGCGTTTATTGAATTCTTCCAGGTCGATTTTACGCGAAAAAGCCAGGTCATCGCTGAAGGCCTCGATGGCTTTATCCACTATTTTATCTTCAAAAACCAAAGCTGTAAGCTCAAAATTGTGGTTAAAACTGCGCAGATCCATATTTGCGGTACCCAGTCCCAGGATCTCATCGTCCACGATCAGGATCTTGGCATGCATAAAGCCGCGGGTGTATTCATAGATCTCCACACCCACTTCCAAAAGCTCCTGAAAATAGGAGCGCGAGCCCCAAAAGACTATCCAATGATCTGCCTGATGCGGCATGATGATCTGGATCTTGACTCCGCTGATGGCACTGGTCTTGAGTGCCATGAGCAGGGCCTCATTCAAGATCAGATAGGGGGTATTGATGCGGATCGAGCGTTGGGCATTCGCAATGGCAGAAAAGTAGAGCTGCAGAATGCTGGCCTGATCAGAATCCGGGCCGCTGGCCACCATTTGCACGGGAGATATATTCGTAATATCCTTGCCGATATCCGGATCGATGTATCTGCGGAAGCCATCTGCATTAAAGAGATTCTCCTGGCTCACAAAATACCAGTCTGCCAGGAAGATAGCCTGCATGCTGAATACGCTCTGCCCTTCGAAGATCGCCAGAGAATCCCGCCAATAGCCATAATAGGGATCCAACCCCAGATATTTATCTCCGATATTCAGCCCGCCCAGATAGCCTTTTTTGCCATCCACGATCACCAGCTTTTTATGATTGCGGTAGTTCATCCGGCTATTGAGCAGCGGAATCCAAACAGGCATGAAGGGCACAAATTTGACGCCGGCGGCCCGGAGCTCTCTCTTGAACTTCCGAGGCAAGCTCCAGCAAGCCGCATCGTCATAGATAAAGCGGACTTCCACGCCCTCACGGGCTTTTTTGATCAAGATATCTTTGAGCTGATTTCCCGTACCATCTGCAGCTATAGAGAAATACTCCAGATGCACGTGGGAGCTGGCGGCTTCTATCCCTTCGCAAAGGGCAGCAAAGGCTACGGTCGTATCGCTGATCAGCTCTATCTCGTTGTGACCTGTGATGATGGCCTTGCTGTTATTTTTCAGCAGCTTGTGTATCTTGTGCTCCAGCCCGTCTTCCAGATGGTGGGAATAGAATTCCGGCACAGTTCTATCCAGGGCATGCAGAAAATCCACGTCAGATAATTCCTTTCGTTTGAAAAGCTTGATCTTACGCCAATTGCGCCCAAACAAGAGATAAAAGACAAAGCCTACGATCGGCAGGAAGATCAGCACCATAATCCAGGCCAAAGTATGCACCGGGGAGGAATTCTCCAAGACCAAGATCAAGATTATGAGCACAATGGTCACCGCAAAAATCACATAGATGATCTGCGAGGTAACTTGAGTAAAGGTAGCCAGGATATCCCCTCCCCGCAAGAGCTGCGTGAGCGAGGCTATAACAAAGAGACTCATCAGCAAGGTAAGGATCAAAAGGATAGTATCCAAGAAACGTTTCGAAGCCATGTCTCCTCCCAAATATTATTATTATTCAGCAATTTTCCTATGAGATACAGGATCAGTTTGGGTGGATAATCTGTCAAGATCAATGTCGCTCTCGCATCCTCCCGCCTTATGGATCCAGGCAAGATAGCTGAGCAGAGAGCTTTATGCTATATATGAAATCCCTCATTTTCATCCACTGGCAGGCAAAGAAAAACCCGTGTAGCTCTGGCCCAAGGGCTGTGATACACGGGTTTCATATATTTATCCTAAGCGCTGATCAGTAGCCCGGATCAATTGCCAAATAAGTAGCCTAAATTCACCATGAATACGTTATTTTTGTACTTACTATCTTTTTTGGCTATTTCGGTGAGGCCCAGATTGAACCTGAGTCCGACCATGAGATTTTGCATTAGCACCGCATCCGCACCAAAGTTCAGCCCGGCTTCCAAAGCATTCATGTCATCTTTGAAACTGACGGTGTCTGTAGAGCTGATTCTGCCAATGGTCTTTTTATTAGTTATTTCCCCGACTAATAAAACTCCAATACTGGGGCCAAAATAGGGTTGAATCTGGACACTGGACAGTTCGATATTATATTTGATAAGCATGGGGATTTCGATGTAATTCGCAGTACCTGTGAGCTCATTCTGGACTCCCAAGAGCTTAAACTCGGAGGTGGCACCCTTCATGGTGTACAGGACTTCAGGCTGAATAATAAAATTGTTTCCCAGAGGACTTTGCATCATTAGCCCGGCATGAAAACCAAGCTTTGAATCGAAATCATCCATGTTATCCTCTCCGGTAAACGAAGCGATATTCAGACCGCCCCGAACCACGAATACGGGCTAGGCAAAGAGCATACCCACACTCAAACTGAGCATAACGACGAGTAGTGTAATTTGTTTCATATATCTTACCTTCCTTTTTTTACAGACACTGCCAATGAAAGCCCGTCAGATAGCAAAAAGCCAGTAATGAAGCATGAAGAAAGCAACTAAACGCCTATTCCCCCATAACGATCATAAAGACTATAACCATATAATACGCCATCCCGCCAAATATGCCAAGATTATTCATCTTCAGAATGGCTGAATAGTCTTCTTTTTGAGGCTTAATTTTGATTTTTCCCGGGTTTGGTCTTTATTATATGTTAGGCGTTCGGTTGAACGGGATAGTCTGCATGGCACAGAGAGCAGGTAATCTGACAGGATCAAAATCGGGATGAGACAGGTCAGCCCAAGCGTATTCGTCTCAAGATAGCTATTTATTGAGGTTTTGAAGCTGGTGCCACGCCTTATATATGATCGTGCTTCTAACATGCTTTCCCTTCGAGTTGACTCGGACCTCCGAGTCAGCTCGAAGAGAAAGCATGCTGAAAGCAGATTGAGGGCAAAAGGGGCAGGTATCTGTGGCGTGATCTATGGTCGATTTTGGGTTTATCAATGTTTCGGTCATGCTTTCTCCTTGCGCTCGCTTTTGATATTTTGTTATGGAGCAAGGAAAGAACTGCCCTGTATGCTGACAAATACGGATGAATAAGGATGCGACAGTATTTGGTGTTGACAGAAATCTCTTTCGTATATCCTTGTAAAAAAGGCAAATCGCACTGCGAGGGATAGATGAAAGAGATTATACAAGACATTCGTAAGAAACTGCTGAATGAATAATATTCCGGTTTTAAGCCACCTGTATTCCCAAGTTGAGCCACCTATATCCTTGTTTAGAGCCACCCAATATCATCACAGAGCCACCTTGCAATAAATGACCTACTAAATAACATGGGTAAT
>JAJBAY010000143.1 GCA_020532515.1 Candidatus Cloacimonadota bacterium
CGCACACGGCATCGTGAGGTTTTTCAAAGTGATTGGAAAGTGGTCGATGCTGGATGTCTTTGTCGTGGCTGTCTTGCTGGTCTACCTGACAGGCAGCGGTTCAGAGGTGAGTCATGCTGAGGTGCAGGTAGGGCTCTACTTCTTTCTGGCCTATGTGATTGTCTCTATGCTGGTGAGTCTCAGTGCAGATAAGATGTTGGAAAATCTGAGACTATGAGGGGGAGTAGATTCCGGATCCAGTCCGGAATGACGTAGGCTTTTTCAGCTTGAAAAAGAGATGACCACTAGATCACCATCTCCACATCTTTATGCTCCTGAAAGTATTTAAAGATCCTGTCTCTCTCTTCCTGGGTATCAACGACGCATGAAGCGTTATAGGTGGTGAACTTTCCTGTCCTGGATTTGTTACCAAGTGAGCAGAGGTGCTCCTTCTCTCCCATTGCCTCTTTGATGCAGGCCAATAGGGCATCCTTATCCCGTCCAATGAGTTTGAAGCCCCATTGTGTCGGATATTCGATCTGTGGTTTTTCCTGTGTATTTTTATCTAGTATCATACTTTCTCCCTAAACTCTTGTGAAGTCGCCGGATTTTCCACCAGACTTGCTTTCCAATTGGATGTTTCTGATCACCATACCCTTATCGATCGCCTTGAGCATATCATAGATCGTCAGCAGTCCTGTGCTGACTCCGGTCAGGGCCTCCATCTCCACGCCGGTTTGTCCCTTGAGCTTCGCGGTGACGGTCAGTTTGAACCCGGGAAGTTCGGGGAGCTCCTGGATATCCGTTTTCACCGACGTCAGCATCAGAGGATGGCACATGGGGATAAGAGTGCTGGTCTGTTTTGCCCCCTGTATCGCAGCGATGACCGCAGTCTGCAGGACCGGCCCTTTCTTTGCGGTATTGGCAATGACGGCATTATACGCTTCGGGTGTGACTTCGATCATGCCTGAGGCCACGGCAATACGTGTGGTGTTCTCTTTATCCGAGACATCCACCATTTTGGGTTTGTTTTCTTCGTCTAAATGTGTAAGATCCACGCTGTTCCTTTGAAATGTTTCCAAATGATTATCAAGTTATTTTATCATAATTTACAGATAACAAGAGACCCCCTTGACGGGAAAAAGATTTAATTGACGATTTTTATAACAAAACTATTGACTTTCATCATCAAAAAGAGTAAGATAATAAAAATGAGAAAGGAAATAGAATGGTATATGGCTACATACGACAGCTTCATGGTTTAAGCAGCTTGTCTGAACAGCAGCGTGATATTCTCTCTTTTTCATTGGCTAATGATATTCAAATCGACAAAGAGGTGGTGGAGTATTCAAACAGACCGCTCAAAATTGAGGAGAGAAAAGAGTTTGAGGAGTTTTTGCGCTCTCTGTGCGAAGGGGACAGTATGGTTGTCTCGACGCTTTCTGTGCTCAGCCAGAGTGCAGAGGAGCTGATCAAGCTGATCAACTGTTCGCTGAGCAAAGAGGTGACAATGTATGTCGTATCTCCCAAGAGAGTCATCAACAAAGCAACAAAAATTATCGATCTCTTTCCTCTGATCAATGACCTGAGAGAGGCAGAAGCATCCAAGAGCACCCAGATAGGGCGTCCCAAAGGAAGCAGATCCTCTTCAAAATTTGACAAATTCAAAGCTCGGATCATGGAGGGGCTTAAGGAGGGGATGAGTGTCAGTGCGATCGCACGGGAGCTTGAGGTGAGTCGCAGTTCTCTTAAAGATTATATCGAGTCAAGGAACCTTAGAGAATTGGTCGAGGGGTCCTGGCTGGAAGCGGATCTTCCGGACGGGATGAAAGAGAGTGAGGACAGGGTCCTGATCTGTCCTTTGGAAAAAAATAAACTTAATAATGAGGTACTGTAAAATGGAAGCAACAGCTCAAAAAAACAAAGTCAGTAAAAAAGAGTACTTAAAGGGATGGATCCCTTACAGTGTGAAGAGATATTGGGCGTATCTGGCCGCGACGATCGTAGGGATCACTATGCCTTGGATCACCATCAACGGAAATCACCTTTTCCTGCTCAGTTTCGATCATAAAAAACTGCACCTGGCGGGAGTAGTGTTTGATATGCAGGAGCTCTACTTGATGCCGTTCTTGCTGATGCTTCTCTTCCTCGGTATTTTCGCAGTGACGGTCGTGGGCGGTAGAGCATGGTGTGGATGGGCCTGTCCGCAGACCATCTTCAGGGTGATCTACAGAGACCTGATCGAGACAAAGATCCTCGGACTCCGCAAGCGTATCAGCAACAAGCAGAAAGAGCCCGATATGAGTAAAGCTGAGAATAAAGTCAAAAAAGTGGTGGCGATCCTTATGTGGTCACTTCTCGCATTGGTGGCGGCAGCAAACTTCATGTGGTATTTTGTCCCTCCTGAAGAGTTCTTTGCATATCTGAAAGACCCTATGGAGCATACGGTACTGCTTGGATTTTTGCTTGGTCTGGCTGGCTTTTTGATCGTGGATGTCGTCTTCCTGAAAGAGGATTTCTGTGTCTTTATCTGTCCCTACAGCCGTGTGCAGTCGGTACTCTATGATGATGATACCATTATGGCAGTCTACGATCCGAAACGCGGGGGTCAGATCTATCAGGGGCATGGAAGCGATAAAAAGAAGATGTATACAAAACAGAAAGAGCTTCTTGCCGTGGAGCCGGGTGCAGAGTGTACAACCTGTGAAAGCTGTGTGACGGTATGTCCTACGCACATCGATATCCGTAAAGGGCTTCAGCTCGAGTGTATCAACTGTCTGGAGTGCGTGGATGCTTGTACCGAGGTGATGGCCGCGTTCAACAAACCTTCGCTTGTACGTTGG
>JAJBAY010000043.1 GCA_020532515.1 Candidatus Cloacimonadota bacterium
GAGTGAAAAGTTTTCTGACGGCGCTTTTCCGCTACGCTCCAAAGCACCGTCAGAGAACTTTAAAGGTTGAAAATAGTGGTGCAGTTTAAACTTCCAAAAGTGGTGCACTTTAAAATTCCATTGACAAGTACAAATAAACCTGGATATTCGGCCATACAGTACTGTGAGCGACGGCCAGGGCCAATTCACCATTCCTGATGTAACACCTGGCAACTATGCTCTCACCTTCAGCCGACAAGGCTGTGTAACCCAAAGCATAAACATCGCTGTGGAGCCAAATCAAATTACCACGATAAACTGCATCATGACCACTGTGGCCAATGAAGATGAGATCGTGCCCATTGCTGCAACTGCCCTGGGTGGCAACTATCCCAACCCCTTCAACCCTGAAACCACCATCCACTACGATATCAAGGATGCTACAAACGTACGTCTGAACGTGTACAACGTGAAAGGGCAATTGGTGCGTAGTCTGGTAAATACAGAACAGGCTGCGGGACGCTATCGCGTGATCTTCGACGGCCGTGACGACAAGGGAAATCCGCTCTCCAGCGGCATCTACCTCTATCGCTTCACTGCGGGAAGATACAGCAGCACCCGTAAAATGATGCTAATGGAGTAAATAAACCCTATAAATAAAGCCCCGGACTGGTTCCGGGGCTTTTTCTATTATTGTGCAGATTGCCGTCTGATGCTTCAGCACAAAGCTACTGTGCGATAACCTATATCACTGCTCCAGGCTCTGGCTGGGATTCTGCATTTCCCAAATCCTGTCTCTGAGCTCTGCAGCCCTTTCAAAATCCAGATCAGAGGCGGCTTTCTGCATCTCTTTTTTCAGAAGCTCGAGGACTTTTTCTTTTGAATCCAGCTCCAGATATTCGCTGAAATCTACTTTCTTGCTGCGGAAGTCCCCTGCCTGTTCACCGCGTTCATAACCTTCTGCGATCGCGGTGGATTGCATGATTTGCTCCACAGTCTTCATGATGGTCTGCGGGGTGATGCCATGCTCCTGATTATATTTCAACTGCTTGACTCTACGGCGATTGGTCTCATTGATGGTATATTTCATGGCATCGGTAATCAGATCTGCATAAAAGATCACTTTACCTTCCACGTTTCTGGCTGCGCGTCCGGAGATCTGGATCAGTGACCGGGCTGAACGCAGGAAACCGGTTTTATCGGCATCCAAAATCGCCACCAGGGATACCTCCGGCAGGTCCAGGCCTTCCCTGAGGAGGTTAACTCCCACCAGCACATCATATTCGTTCAGGCGCAATTCTCGGATGATCTTCGCGCGCTCGATGCTACCGATATCGCTATGCAGGTATTTACTGCGGATTCCGGCATTTTGCAGATATTTGCTCAGGTCTTCCGCCATGCGTTTGGTGAGGGTCATCACCAGCACCTTGTGTCCTTTGGCAATGCGCTCTTTGCACTGTGCAATGAGGTTATCCACCTGGTTCCGGATGGGCTGGATTTCAATCTCAGGATCCACAAGACCGGTGGGGCGGATTACCTGCTCCACGATCTCACCGCCGGTTTTGTCCAATTCATAGGCAGCGGGCGTAGCAGAAAGAAAGATCACCTGACGTAGATACTCCTCAAATTCCTCAAATTGCAGCGGGCGATTATCAAAGGCGGAAGGCAAGCGGAAGCCATATTCTACCAGGTTTTTCTTGCGGGTATAATCTCCCCCAAACATAGCATGAACCTGCGGGATGGAGGCATGGGATTCGTCGATTATAAAGAGGAAATCTTCGGGAAAATAGTCCAAAAGGCAATTTGGCGGCTCTCCTGGTTTGGCTCCGGTGAGATGGCGGGTATAGTTCTCTATCCCACTACAATAGCCCAGTTCGCGCAGCATCTCCAGATCAAACATGGTGCGCTGTTTCAGCCTGTCTGCTTCCACATATCTCTGATTGTCCAGATAGTATTTCACCCGCTCTTCCAGCTCAGCCTGTATATTATGTATTGCGGCATGCAGTTTATCTTCGCTCATGATAAAATGAATGGCAGGATACACGGGATACTCTTCCACCGCTCCCAGGCTGTGATAGGAAATGGGATGCAGCTTTTCCAGATTGACGATCTCGTCCCCAAAGAATTCCACCCTGAGGCAGTGTTCCAGATAGGCGGGATAGATATCCACAGTATCTCCCCGCACCCGGAAAGCTCCACGCTCAAAGGCGATGTCATTGCGGCTGTAGTGGGCTGTCACGAGCTTTTTGAGCAATTCATCCCGATCCATCTTCATGCCCAATTTCAAGCGGATCAGAGCTTCGCGATACTCTTCAGGCACACCCAGACCATAGATGCAGGATACCGAAGCCACGATGATCACATCCCGGCGCTCCATCAAGCTCATTGTGGCTCTGAGCCTTAGTTTTTCGATCTGCTCGTTGATATCCGAGTCTTTTTCAATATAGATGTCTTTGCCCGGGATATAGGCTTCGGGCTGATAGTAGTCGTAGTAAGAGATGAAATACTCCACCGCATTATGGGGAAAAAGCTGTTTCAATTCCCCATAGAGCTGAGCAGCCAGGGTCTTATTGTGCGAAAGCACCAAAGTGGGGCGGTTTAGTTCCTGGATGACATTGGCGATGGTAAAGGTTTTCCCACTACCAGTAACCCCCAGTAGCACCTGAGACTTTTTACCCTCCTGCACTCCCTTGACCAGCTCCGCTATAGCCTCTGGTTGGTCTCCGCTGGGAGCGTAATCTGTGATCAATTCAAATTTGGACATCCTGCCTCCACTTCCTGATTTCAAGAAATTGTTCTTGACTTAATTAAGCTTTCTTTCTGTATGGATACCAAGAAAGAGACAGATATAATTCTGTCGAGAAAATAAATTCAGGAGTCCCTCATATGCTTAATAAAGATGACTTACAGATCAATTATGAAAACCTGTTGAAGCTGGGATATGCCGTGATCGACGTGCGCTTCAAAGATTACGATTTCTGCACAGACAACGAAAAACTGGTGATCGGACGAGTGGACTCGGACCGGGATGAGTTTTATCAGGACATGTTAAAGCTCTATACAGGAGTGGAATTCAAGCCCACAGAAATCTTTGAAATCTGGACTGAGATCCTGATTCACAAGATCCGCATGAGCAAAGCTCTCAAGCGCGACATGGCCATCAAAGTGGCTGCTTTGGATTATATCGAAACTATTTATGTTCAGGGATGACCCGGCAAGCCTGTTTTAGAATAACTCGAAATCATTAAAGAGGCAGAAATGATCGAACAAAGCCTGTTTTTGATCAAACCGAATGCCGTGATGCAGGGGCATGTGGGACAGATAATCTCCATGCTTGAGGATCACGGTTTTTCTATTCTAAAAATGAAACTCTTCCGTTTTGATGAAGAGCTGGCCCGCATTTTTTATGCCGAACACATAGGAAAGGATTTTTTCCCGAGATTACAGAGCTTTATGTGCTCTGGAAATACTGTGGCCCTGCTTTTGGAAAGAGAAAGCGCCATACAGCACTTACGCGAACTGAACGGAGATGTCTCGCCGGAAAAACGCAAGCCGGGAACCATCCGCGCTCTGTATGGAAATGGCATTACCGAAAATGGCGTGCACTCCTCGGATAGCCTGGCAAGTGCCAAACGAGAGACAAAGGTGATCTTTGGGGTTTAGCTCTACACTATACATTCTAAATCCGAAATTGACCCCCATTCCCTCTGGTGCAAATCACCTGCATATCGCAGGATTTATTCCTACTATCTGCACGTCATCTCCACGACATCTAATAGGGAGAAGGCAGATGATCAAGAGCTAAGACTCAGCACAGTGTGATATCCATATATACCGGCTCGGGAAGACCCGTTTTGCCTGTCAATAATGGCCAAATATAGAAACTGCGCAACATTTAAACCAAATAATAGCTTGAATTTGAATTTTTTTTATTGACGGATATGTCAGGCTGGATTATCTTGTAAAAAACTGTAAATAAGGGAAGTCTTTGCATGTTTGGAAAAATTTTGAAACAGCCGATGATGAGCCGGGTGCTATATGCGCTCATCCCCATCGCAATCTTTTCGGTTTATCTATTCGGTCTTAGGGTTCTGGCCGTATTGGCTGTTGCCAATATCGGGGCCTATTTTACCGAATATTTGTTTGTGCGCAAAAAGAAAGCCGGGAAAGTGACTATGGCCGCTTTTGTGACTGGTTCTTTGGTCGCTTTGACCCTGCCGCCAACTATTCCACTATGGATGTCTTTATTAGCCGGGGTGATCTCTATCGCCTTTGGTAAGATGGTCTTCGGCGGTTTTGGCACAAATATGTTTAACCCCGCCATCCTGGGACGCACCTTCGTGTATATCTCTTTTCCAAATCAGATGACGATTTCCTGGGTAAAGCCTTTTCTCTTGAGAGATTTCCCTGGAGGCTTGATCCGCTGGCAGGCTGATAGCGCAATGCATACCGGAGCCACGATCTTGAACAATTACCGGGCCACGGGAGAGGCCTTATATGGCTTCACAGATGCTTTTACGGGTTTCATCTCCGGCTCCATGGGCGAGACTTCTGCCCTGCTCATCATCCTGGCAGGTATATATCTGCTGATCACCAAAACGGCAAAATGGCAGCCCATGCTCTCCACTTTGATCTCTGTCGCCCTGTTCAGTTTTATCTTTTACCCGGGGGTGAATCCCCTGTATTTTCTGGTAAGTGGTGGGGCTATGTTTGGCATCGTTTTTATGGTGACAGACCCCATCTCCTGTCCCAGGGGCAAATGGGCGATCTGGATCTATGGTCTTTTGATCGGATTTCTCACCGTGTTTATCCGGCGCTATTCGCTCTTTGCAGAAGGGTTTATGTTTGCACTTCTGCTCACCAATGCCTTTATGCCTTTGATCGAATACGGCCTTGAAAAAGTGGGGGTCAAATGAAAGATAGCTTTTGGTTCCCCATAGTCTTCATGCTGATCAATGTAGTGCTATTTACTGGAATTCTCGCCGTAATGTACCGCTATAGCGAGGTGAAAATCGAGACTTATGAGACTGCCAGCTATCAACAAAAGATCCTGGGCACTATGGCGGCAAAGATAGCAGAGGTCACAGAGCAAAGTCCAGAAGAGATCATAGCAGCGTATCCCAGTTCCTTCGAGAAATATGTGCAAAAGCTGGAACCAAAGGATTTTGAGCGTGAAGTCTATAAGGCTGTGGTAGATGATCAAGTAGTGGCCTACTGTTTTGAGATCAAGGGCAATGGGCTTTGGGGAAGTATGCGGGCCTTGGTTTCCACCTCCACAGATTTTAAAACCATTCTGGATTTTGCCATTGTGAATCAACAGGAGACTCCTGGTCTCGGTGCACGCATCGAAGAAAAATGGTTTTTGGAGCAATTCCAGAACCGGCTCTTTGTGGTGAATCCAGAATCCAATGACGATGTGACCCAAAGCTATGAATTCATTGCCGAAACCCAAACCCCGGTGACAGACAGGCAACTCAAGCGCGTGACTGGCGCCACCATCACTTCAGACTCGGTGATCAAGATGTTGCGTGCAGAATTTAACTATATATATGACTACGTTCGGAGCAATGAGCTATGACAAAAAAAGAAATCTTCATCAATGCCACTTTCAAAGATAATGCGATCTGGCGCCAGATTTTGGGTATCTGCTCCGCTCTGGCGGTAACGAACCTCATGCTCAATAGCCTGATCATGGGATTGGGCGTGATCTTTACTCTGGCTATGGCTGGCATGACCATCTCGTTTATCCGGGCTTGGACTCCCCGCAGTGTGCGGATGATGGTGCAAGTCTTGATCATCGCGGCTTACGTGATCATCGTGGATATCTTTCTGAAGGCAAATATGCCGGTGATCAGTAAACAGCTGGGCCCTTATGTGGGCCTCATCATCACAAATTGCATTCTGATGGGACGGGCGGAAGCTTTTGCCTCGCAGAACAAAGTGATGGACTCCCTGGTCGATGGTATCGGCTCCGGAATCGGCTATACGATGGTGCTGCTGCTGATTTCCTTTATCCGCGAGCTCTTTGGTTTTGGCTCGATCTTTGGATTCCGCATCATGGGTGACTGGTGGACTGCTTGGAGTATCATGGTAATGGCGCCCAGCGCTTTCTTCATCCTGGCCATGCTCATTTGGATAATAAACACATACTATTACAAGGTGAAAGCATAATGGAAATTAGCGCATTTGTACTCTTTTGGGCCGCTATCTTTACCGGCAACATCCTGCTCACATACTTTTTGGGCATGTGCTCCTACCTTTCGATCTCCAAGGAAATCGAATCCGCCTTTGGCCTGGGTATCGCTGTGGCCTTTGTACTCATAGTAACCTCAGCTTTGAATTGGCTGGTCTATTACTACATCTTGTTCCCCTTTGGCATCGTGTATTTGCAATACATTGTATTCATCATCGTGATTGCCGCTTTTGTACAATTTCTGGAGCTGGTCATCGAACGCTACACGCCAGCGCTGTATTACTCTTTGGGCATCTTTTTACCGCTCATCACAGTGAACTGCGCGATTTTGGGAGTTGGCCTTTTTATGATCATCCGGAAATACAGTTTTATCCAAACCTTAGCCTTCAGTGCAGGCAGCGGAATCGGCTGGCTGCTGGCCATCCTGATGCTGGCTGGAATCCGGCGCAAACTCAAAGAGAAAATGGTGCCCGCAGGCCTGCGTGGTGCTGGCATCAGCCTGATCATCACAGGAATAATGGCCCTGGGCTTTATCGGGTTTTCCGGTATCGTTCAGATTCAGTAAGGGGAATAGATGCTCTCAAGAATATTTCAAGATATAGGCCTGATGAGCGCGATAGGGGTAATCCTGGCGCTGATCATGGTGCTGGCGCAGCGCTGGCTCAGCAATTATGGTGAAGTCACCATCAATATCAACAAGAAAAGAGATCTGGTCGTGACCGGTGGAAATTCTCTTTTGTCCAGTTTGGCGGACAAACAGATATTTATCCCCTCTGCCTGTGGAGGCAGAGGCACTTGTGGCGCTTGTAAATGCAAGGTCCTTGAGGGTGGCGGACCCATTCTACCCACAGAAAAACCGCAGCTTAGCAAAGAGGAAATGGCGGATAACATCCGGCTCTCTTGTCAGGTAAAGGTCAAGAGCGATATCGCAATCCAGATCCCGGAAGAAATCTTCAATATCCGGCGCTTTCACAGCGTGATCGAAGAAATAATAGACTATACCTATGATATCAAAGGAGTAACCTTCAAACTTGAGGAAGGCCAAAGCATAGATTTTAAGGCTGGACAATATGTACAGCTCGAAACAAAACCCTATGGCAAAGTAAAACAAAAGGCGATACGGGCTTACTCAATCTCCTCCAAACCTGAGTTCAATAACCGTATCCAACTCATTATACGCCTAGTCCCTGAGGGAATTTGCACCACTTGGGTGCATACAGCACTCAAGGTGGGCGATAAAGTGGATTTCACCGGACCCTATGGAGATTTTTATCTACGCGATAACGATGCAGATATCCTCTTCGTGGCCGGTGGTTCTGGTTCAGCACCTATCAAATCAATGTTAGAACACCTAAGGGAGGTGGGAACAAGTAGAAAAATGACCTATTTCTTTGGAGCTCGCACGACAAAAGACCTTTACTTGGGCGATGAAATGCGGGATTTTGAAGAATACTTTGACGACTTTACATACGTGCCTGTGCTATCCCATCCTACAGAAGAAGATAATTTGCAAGGGAAGACAGGATTTTTGATGCCATACTTTAAGGAAGCCATCCGTGATCCCAAAAATACGGAGGCCTACCTTTGCGGCAGTCCTGGCATGATCGCCGCCGTCACAAAATCACTGATAAACGATTATGGCATCGCTGAGGGGAAAATCTATTACGACAGTTTTGGGTAAGAAAAATGAAACATACTCCTAAAGACAAGAAAATCATGGCTAGAATGCAACCGGGAGTGATAACCTATAGTGGCTTCTTGGGTAAGGATATCCGAGACTATGGACAAATCATTGCCGATGACGAAATGGTGCTGGAAGAACTGGGCAAATCTGCCGAAGAAATCGCAGACCGCCTGGAATTCTTCCAACAAATGAGTTTTGACGCTTTTGAGGCCTCTACAATGGTCGAGAAAATATATGATGTAAATACAGAAGTGGTAAGAGGATATCTGCCCTGTCCCTTTATGCATCAAGGCGTATATCGTAAAAGCTATACTACCGTAACAAATACCAAAAGCGGTAAAAGCTTTACCTATTCTGCGCTGAATATCCATCTCATCCGGGTACATCATTTCTTCGAAGGCAAAGAATCCCATTTCCGGCTCGAACCGCGGGAACTGGTCGCTGAGCTTTTCTAAAGAAAAATATTCATTGACTAACTGAGCCACCCGCCAAACTTGGTACTCTGACTATTTACATAGTAATCAAGGAAAATATAAGGAGTTCCAAATGGCGAAGAACAATCGTGGAGCAGAAGTCAAGAAATTGCCTAATCAAGGCCGGGGCGAATGCCCATCTTGCCACCGGACTGGTGTAAAATTACTTTACGAAGTCAAAATCGGTGACAAAACTATCATGGTCTGTAAAACTTGTAAAGGCATACCCGCCGAAAAGATAAAAGCCTAAACAAGATATATCAGTTTGGGAGAGTTTGGCTCTCCCTTTCTTTTATCTTAGCGAAACTAAAGACTTTGTAGCTATCTGATGAAAGCCATAAAAGAGCTGGGACAGCACTTCTTGACGGATGTCGGCATCGCTGGCAGGATAGCGGATTTGGGGCAGATCTTACCCGGTGAAAGAATCTGGGAAATCGGCCCGGGACATGGCATTCTCACCCAAGAAATCCTGAGTCGTGGTGCAGATCTGGAAGCTTTTGAGCTGGATTCCCGTATGGCGAAACCACTCTCTGACCGGTTTACTGAAGGCCTGAAGCTACAAATCATCGATATTCTGAAGCTGGATTGGGCTGAACAAATCTCCTCTGGTAGCCAGCCTTTGAAGCTCATCGCCAATATTCCCTATCAGATCACCTCTCCCCTCTTGTATCGGCTGGAAAAACATCACGCCAGCTTTTCCCGCATTGTAATGATGATCCAAAAAGAGGTGGCAGAACGCCTTAGCGCCGATCCCGGTGGGAAAAGCTATGGACCGCTCACCCTGAGGCTGGCTTTGAAGTATGATATCAGTTCAGCCTTTATGGTAGGGAAGGAGCATTTTGAGCCCGTGCCCAAAGTGGATTCCATGGTGATCACCATGACGCCACGCCAAAATGTACCTGTTATCAACCGTCCAGCGCTGTTTCATGCCCTGATCATCGCAGCCTTTGCTCATCGGCGCAAGACACTCAGAAACAACCTTTTGCTTATGATCGGCAAAGATAAGTTGCAAAAACTGGAAAGTATAAGCGAAATAGATTTTGGACGAAGGGCCCAGACCTTAAGTGAAGACGACTTCATTCGCCTTAGCGATCTTATTGCTGAGCTGTAGTTACAGCCTTTTTGCCCAGGCCAGGGGTATAGAGTTTTATCTCTATAATAGCGATAATATCCGTCTGCTGGAATCAAACCTGGGCTATCAGACAAGCCCCACAGAGTATAGCACGATGAATATCACCGGCCAAAGCTCCTGGGAAGAACGCTTGAACTTCAATCAACAAACCCGCCGTTCCCTCTTGGGTACCAGATATTCCTATCACAAATACCGCCTTTCGCATGGGCTCTTATTGAATTATGAGTCATATTTTGATGCCAGCGACTTCGACCCTACTGCCTATATAAACAAAAACGGCGACCTCGGTTATGAGCTGAACTGGATGGTAGCGGATAGCCTCTCCCTTAGCCTGCAGGCTCATGGCCTCATCCGCAATGAACAGGATCGCTATCTGGTGGACAACTATCTCAAGAGCGATGGCTATCAGCTATTGTCAGATGCCTCTTACCGCTATGAAAGTGAATTGCTTTCGGCTGGGATCAGTGGCAATCTGGATAAGAAATTGATGGACTGGGAAGCCTATGAAAGCGCCTCCGCCTCTGCCATGATGCGTTGGTTTTTCCCCAAAGTGTATTGGGATACCAGCTTTAACATCAGCCATAGAGAAGAGGACATCTACAATCTCTTTACCGGTGGAGCAAAGCAGAATACCAATTATTATAAACAGGATGTCCAAAACCGCAACATTATGAATGTGCAAAGCCAGGTGGAGTACACTCCCCACGAGCTCGTGAATCTGAGCCTCAGCGAATATTACTCCGAGCGGCGTACAAGGATGGATAACAGTATTGTGCGCAATAACGGGGAGTTTTACAACGATCTGAACCTCAAGCTTGACTACTATGTTCACCCTCGCATTACCCTGAGCAGTGAAGCTGCACATCAGCTTGCCATCAAGGATTTTAGCTATGCTGCCAACACCCGTCATGTGGAAAATCGCCTCCTCGGCGCCAGTGCAGCCTGGCAATATAGCGAACAGGATTCTCTGATCACTTCTCTGGGCATCAACCTGCAGCGCACTTACTTCCCCCGGCAGGACAACCGCTGGGACAACGACCTCAGAACGCGCAATCTGCGCTTGGGGTGGAAGCATTATTACAAAGAGTATATCCGCCTCGAAAACTGGTTTACCTATTCCCTGCGCGAAGATGTATATCTGGATTCTCTGCTTTCTGCGAACAACCACAGTCTGGAAAGCTTCAGTTTCTTGCCCGAAATAGACATCCTTTTGGGGGATCGGGTGGCCCTTCGACAGGGTTATCAGATTCGCGCCGATTACACAGATTATTACTATGACACACAGCGTATCAACAAGCTTTATCGTCAGATAGGATACCGCTATAATCTCATCTTTGACAGCTATCCCTATGTAGCCCGCAGTGGGGATGATAGATGGCTGCAATTGCCCTACCGCCGCAATCGCGGTTCGGCCTTCCTGATCGATATTGGCTATTCTTATGAGGAGAATCAATATGCAGACCAAGTTGGAGAATATTATAATATCAATACCAAAAACCGCAAGTACCAGGCCAGCCTCAACCTCAAACATGATATTGGCGATTTTTATTATAGTTTGAATCCAGGGTACTCTTGGGGCACTTGGGTAGAATACGGTTTGGTGGCAGGCGCAAGCTGGAGTTTTAATCATGGTTCATACTTGGAAGTGACTCTCTCGCCTGTATCTGAAGACCTTCAGAAGATCAATTGGCGCAGCTCAGTGAACCTCAGCTTAAGGTTTTGATTGACAAAATACGATAGCCCGGATGTCTTGATCTTGCCAGGTGTGGCCAATGTCTGAATGTGAACCATGTCAGATTGGGAACAAAGCAGCATTAAGCAATCTCGGATATGTGTGCTATCACCTGGCATTTTTGTGCTTTTCGGCTGTGAAATTGCATCATAATGGGTATATTATCTAAGTCTGCACTTAAGCAGACCATATAAAAGGATTTTCAATGAAGAAGCTGATATTTAGCTTAGTTTTAACTTTACTTGCGAGCCTCGCTTTTGCTTATCCGCTCATGATTCAGAGCTGGAACATAGAGCAAGATGTCAAGACGATCAATACTTTGAACCTAAGCATAGACACGGTAAACCGCCTCACGGGAAGCATCATAGTGGATGTGAGAAATCAAGACCAAGAGGATCTGCTCTTGCAGCACGGCTTTGCTGTCACCAGGATACCAGATCAGGCCAGAGAGTATTACGAGTACCTGATTGCCACCACCCGCGGTAGCGATAACCCCCTTGCTGAATATTACAGCCTGGCAGAATTTCAGACTTTCTTGCAAGATATGCAGGCGATCTATCCCAATCTCTGCCAGCTCATACAATATGGTACTTCCATCCAGAATCGTCCCCTTTACGCAATGAAGATCTCTGACAATGTGACCGTAAACGAGGCAGAACCAGAGGTAAAACTCATCGCCAACATCCATGGAGACGAGCCCATAGGCTATGACATGCTGATTCGCACCATCGAACTGCTCCTCACTGATTATGGCAGTAATCCCCGCATCACCGATATCGTAAACAACACCGAACTGTGGTTCATTCCGATGATGAATCCTGATGGATATGCCAATGGAGTTCGCTATAATGCAGCAGGGGTGGACCTGAACCGCAATTTTCCCATGCCCACCGGCATCAGCAATCCGGATGGCAACCCTACCGCTACTGAAAACCTGGCTATGATTGATTTTAGCAATCAACACAATTTAGTTTGCGGCATCAATTTCCACAGTGGAGCTTTGGTCTTTAACTATCCTTGGGATTACACACCCGTGCTGGCTCCGGATGATGCACTACTCATCGATATGTCTCTGTCCTATGCCCAGCACAATCTGCCCATGTATAACAGCAATGAATTTGCCCAAGGCATCACCAATGGCGCTGCCTGGTATGTGATCACCGGCTCAATGCAAGATTGGAACTACGCTTTTACCAGCAATATCGAGTTTACCGCAGAGCTTTCCAACACCAAATGGCCTAATGCCTCCACTCTGAATGGATATTGGGCAAATAACCAGGAATCTATTCTGTCTTTTATCGAATATGCCCAAAATGGCCTCAAGGGTACTGTGACAAATGCCTCTGGCAATCCTATTGCCGCCACCATCACCGTGCAAGACAATTCCAAATTTATCAAGAACGACCCCAACGTGGGAGACTATCATCGCCTGCTGCTGCCTGGAACTTATCTGGTTACGGCCTCTGCTGATTCTTACATCCCTCAGACTATCGAAATCACGGTACCCACCCAGGGATACACTATTCAGAATTTTGCTCTGGAAAGCGCCTCTCTGCTCCTGCTGAGCGGCATTGTACGAGACCTTGACGGCTATCCTGTCCTGGGTGCCAAGATCACCCTCGATACCGACCCCGCCGTTCAAGCGATCACTGATGCCAATGGTCAATTTATCCTGCCCTCCATCTATGAAGGTGATTATGAATTTCAGGTAAGCTCAGCCCCGCATGGCATTTTCCAGAGCTCATTAAAACTTCGCCAGGATAATAGCAACAGCATGGTCATAGTCTTGGGCGAAAAGGTCTTTGCCGATGATTTTGAAAGCGGACTCGGAGCCTGGACTGCAACCGGCCCCTGGGGGATAATCCAGGAAGGCGGAAACTCTGTGCTTACAGATTCTCCCTCAGGAAATTATGGCAACAACATAAACAGATATATCCGCACCACTGAAGCTCTCAATCTGAGCAATATCGAGCAGCCCCTGCTGAGCTTCAAAGCCAGATGGAACCTCGAAACCGGCTATGATTACGTCTATGTAGAGGCCTCTGCAAACGGTACTAACTGGACTCAACTGACCAGTTTTACCGGTAATCAGAGCGAATATGTCCAGCAAGTGCTTTCCCTGGATGCCTTTAGCGCAGGAAACCTGTATCTGCGCTTTCGCCTTAGATCGGATTGGGCTCAAAATGCCGATGGCATCTATATCGATGATGTGGTAGTCTCAGGCTGGAACAGCAGCAGCCCCATTTATGGAGATGCCAATGGTGATAAAGTCATCAATGGTCCGGATATCTACGCCGTTTTGAACCACGCCGTGGGTCATAGCCTCCCTCCAGCCATGTTGATAGCGGCTGATACAGACCAAAACTCCAGTGTCAATACCCTGGATGCCTGCCATATCCAAAGCTATATTTTGAATCCTGATTTCAGGTTCCCCGTGCAAACTGCAGTGCCATACACATTGCCGGAAGTTACTTTCCCCATAGGCTTGCAAGACGAGTATCTGCTCCTGAATCTGGAGTCTGCGGCAGGGCTAAAATCTCTATACCTGGATATCCCCTTTGCTATAGATGGCGTCGTTGCTTCATTTGACGATGAATTGCTGTATATGGCTACAGGGGAAAACGGAGAAATCGCGATGGTAGCCCAAACCTTCCCCAGCTCTTTGACCATCGGGCTCATTGACAATAGCGCTGAATTTGTGATTCCTGCGCAGGTCAACGGCCACTATCGGGAAATATCGGTAACTGCCTCCTCCTCTGAGGATGGGAGCATTCCTTCCCCACGGCTTTCCCTTGGGCAAAACTATCCCAACCCCTTCAATCCCTCCACACATATTATGTTTTATCTGCCAGAGGGCGCAGCTACCGCTCTGAAGATATACAATCTCAAAGGCCAGTTGATCGAAACTCTGATTGATGCCAAATTGGCTGCGGGAGAATACTCCTTCACCTGGAACGGCCTAAACTCAGAAGGAGAGCAGGTTAGCACAGGGATTTACCTGTATCGCCTGCAAACTCCTCAGCAGAATATCACTCGCAAAATGGTGCTAAGCAAATGAAGAAAAGCCTGTTTATATTCATCCTGATCTGTACAGCTCTGCTACTGGGAGCCTGCAAAAAGGACAGCAGCAGCAAGGATTCTCCCGAAAACAAATACCCCTTTAGAAAAGATGGGACCTTGCAATTTCACAGCCCCGCCGGGGAGCTGAAGGCCGAGTTTGACATAGAAATCGTACAAAAAGAAGCGGAGCTCCTGCGTGGCCTGAAATTCCGCGATAAAATGCTGGCAAACCAAGGCATGCTCTTCATCTTTGAGTATGTGGATTACAATTCTTTCTGGATGCAGGATACCTACCTCAGTCTGGATATGGTCTTTATCGATCAGGACTATAAGGTCATCCATATAGCAAGAGATACCCCTCCCTTCAGTGAAGAGCTGATCTCCCCACCCAGCCCAAACAAATACGTGCTCGAGCTACTGGCCGGCAGCGCTGACAAATATAATCTTAAAGAAAAGGATATAGTCTCATGGCAAACCTTAAAAGACTGATTTTCCCCCTCATCATATTGCTCGCGCTCTTTGCCTGCAAAGGCAAGCCAGAAGCTGAAGAGCAACCTCAGCAGCCCGAAACCTATCAGGAAACCCCTGCCGAAGAAGTAAAGGAAGAGCTGCCCATAGAGTCCACAAAAGCCAAGCCCACCACGCTGCAAAGCTATGAATACAACTGGAGCAAGAGCGACGATATGCCCGATGTGGTGATCATCATCGATGATTTTGGCAATAGCGCCGGACAGCTTTTGGATGATTTCGGCGATCTCCCCTCCGAATTTGTCTTTGCCATATTGCCGGATCTTGCTCATACCAAAACTGCCGCAAACGTGGCAACCCGCAAAGGGCATGAAGTGATCATTCACATTCCCATGGAAGCCGAAAACAGCAAGATCAGTCCCGGCGAGAAATATATCTCCAAAAACATGGATGAAGAGCAAGTCAAAGCCGTCCTGGATGATTTTGTGAAACAATTGCCCATGGCCATCGCTGCAAACAACCACATGGGCAGTGCTACCACCGCAAATTTGGAAACCATGAACAAGGTACTCTCCCACTTGAAAAAGAAGGGACTCTTCTTTATCGATAGTGCCACCACTGCCAAAAGCGCCGTATATACTGCCGCAAGGCAACAGGATGTCTTCACCACCAAACGCGATATCTTCCTGGACGTGCCGGATATGAGTGACAAAAGCCTGGCCAAAAAGATCCAGGATTTGGGCAAGTACAAGGGCAGAAAAGAGCCAATTATCATCATCACGCACTGTCACGATAGAGCAAAGCTTGAAGGCTTGCAAAAGTTTGTCACCCAGATTAAAGCCATGGGAATCAACGTTGTTTCGCTGCGAGATGCTTTCTCAAAAGCGATCTCCTGATTGCACTCTGATTGTGAGCAACATGAGCAAGTACGCTTCCGACCCCATGGAAAATGAGCATGACTGTGCCGGCAACTTTCGCCATTTGTGGCAGATCTTCCACAGAATTGTTTTGTAGGCTCCGATTTAACTTGACAGGATATGCAACACTTTAATAATTGGGACATTGAGGTTTAGTATGAAAAAGAAAATAACGCTACTTACACTGTTCGCCGGCCTGTTCATCATGGCTTGGGGCCTCTCTATATCCGAGATTCAGTACACTACTTTCCCCGGCAGTGATAATACATATCCTTCCCGTTATGCTGGCAAGGCAGTCAGCACGGAAGGCATCGTGGTCGCAATTGGCTACAAATCCGGTGGTTTCTTTATTTCAGAACCGGTAGCGGGACCATATAGCGGACTTTTAGTGCTTTCTTCTCAGAGTCAGGTAAAAACAGGTGATCGTATCCGCATTAGCGGCACAGTGCAGGAAACCTTTGGTATGACTACTCTGCAGGATATCTCTGCACTCAATATTATCGAGCGCAATCACCCTCTGCCGCATCCCGTAACCCTCACCACCGCTCAGCTTACCAGAGCTGTGGAAGCCGAATCCTATGAAGCTGTCTATGCCAAAGTGCTCTCAGTGAGCAGTACTGGCCGCAGCCGCAGCAGTAACCGCTTTATGATCAATGATGGTACCGGTATGTGCACAGTGGACCTGGGCAGCTTTGCCTATAGAAACCCGGTCCAAAGCAAGAACATGGGCACACAATTTTCTTCTATTACCGGCATTGTGACTTTCAGTTTCGGCGAATTTTCTTTAAATCCCATATCAAACTCTGATATTGTAATAAACCAGCCGGTATCCGTACAAAGCCGCAGCTGGGGTAAGATCAAATCTATTTATAAATAAAACGAGGTTAAATGATGAACAAGTTTTTTAAAACAGTGCTCTTATTAGGCGGAACAGCTGTTGCCGCGCACTTCGGTCTGAAAGCTTACCGTCGCGTCAATGGCATCGTAAAACTCGCAAAATCCCTTCCTGAATTTCTCTCTAACGTCTATGGTGAAAACCCGCAGATCAACGTAAATCAGGGCATGGGACACATCACCATAAAGGTCGGCTTTAGCCAGGAAATACTGGATAAACACGATGACATAGAAAATACCATCCGCGAATACATCGACGATTTTTATCCCGAAGTAGCCAGATGCTCTGTGGATATTGACATCCACGTGAGTGGCGAAGAAGGCGAAGATGAAGATGATCTGGATGAAGAAACAACCGAAAAGGAAGATATCCCTGAGTCCTGAGGATATATAGCTTTTCTTCCTCAGACCCCGTATCCTTAAGGTGAGGCTTTATGCTTCACCTTTTTTTGTTTCAGCTTTTTATGGCATTATCCGCCAAAGCCACTTATATTTTCTATAAATGATAAAATAATACCCAGGAGGAATCCCATGAAAGTAATTCACTATGACCAAGTGGAACTTGAAGAAGTAAGCGTTGAAGGTGCCAAAGGCGCCAAAATACGTTGGTTGATCGGCCAAAAGGATGGCGCTCCGAATTTTGCCATGCGCATGTTTGAGCTCACCCCCGGCGGACACACTCCCTATCATCAGCATGAATGGGAGCATGAAATGTATTGCCTCTCCGGCACGGGTGCTTTGGTAACCGAGCGCGGCGAAATTGCCTTTACCGAAAACGATGTATTATATATAGACCCCAGTTTGATGCACTCATTCAAAAATACCGGCGAAGACACCCTTAAATTTCTCTGTCTGGTTCCCAATGAGAAACCGGTAGTCAAGAAATCTATGAATCCCTTTGCGGATGAAGAAGCCAACAACTGTTAGGAGCCACACATGAATAAATCAAATAAAGAATATCTCTACAAGCTGCTCAGGGTGGCCTCACCCTCTGGCTTTGAGACCCAAGCGCAGGAAATCACCCGCAGCTATCTGAAAGGTACCTGTGATGACATCTCCAGCGACATAAACGGCAATCTCATCGCCTTCAAACGTGGCAGCGGAGAAATCAAGGTTATGCTGGTGGGCCATGCCGATGAAATTGGTTTTATGATCAATTACATCGACGATAGCGGCTATCTGTATGTAAAACCTCTGGGCGGCTTTGATGTGAATCTGCTGCCCGGCTTGAGGCTGGATATCCATCACGAGGGAAAAGTGGTGCGTGGCATCATTGGTAAAAACGCCCCGCACATGTCCCGCGGAGATGGCGATGCACCCAAGCTCAAGATGGAAGATATCTGGATCGACATCGGAGCCAAAGATAAAAAAGATGCTTTAACGAAAGTCTCGATTGGTGATACCATCACCTTCCATAGCGAGATCGAAGAGCTTTCGGACGATGTGATAGCAAGCAAAGCAACCGATAACAAAGTGGGAGTATATATTGCTGCAGCCGTGATGAAAGCCCTGGCCAAGACTCCGCTGGTGGCAAATTACTACGCAGTGGCCTCCGTGGGCGAAGAAACCACCATGAAGGGCTCCCAAACGAGCTCTTACAAGATCGAGCCTGATATAGCCATCGCGGTGGATGTAACCTTTACCTCGGATACCCCTGGCGCCGATAAACGTAAGTTTGGCGATGTCAGCCTGGGCAAAGGCCCCGTTCTCGCCCTGGGCGCAGCAGTGCATCCCCGGCTCAATCAAGATCTGCAAGACCTGGCCAAAAAGCTTAAAATCCCGCTCCAGATAGAAGTCTCGCCTGGTCGTACCGGTACAGACGCCGATGCCATTCATGCCCAAAAAAGTGGCGTGGCTACTGTGGTGCTGAGCATCCCAAACCGCTATATGCACTCTCCCAATGAGATTATCAATTTGAACGATGTGGATAATGCCGTCAAGCTGCTCACCGAATTCATTAAAAGCATCAATGATCAAACCGATCTGAGCAGGTAACAAAAGCTCTATTTCAGACCTAAATCGGCTAAGTACAATACATGGCACTTTATCATGCGCCGCTTAGCCTCCAGCAGTTAAGCAGGATAGTTGGCTACGGCCTCCCTTTTACTTTCACTTGCTTTTGACCTGGCTTCGACTCGAGATGACTCGAGCACTTGAGTGATCTCGAGTCGAAGCCAAGAGCAAGACAAGTTCGTGCAAGAGGGAAGCTATGGCTTACTATCCTGCTTTCGTTTTTCAGCCCCGCTTTCATGCTAAGTGAGTAATGCCTGCATTCGCCAAACCTGCGCCCTTAACATCCATCCTGATTCCCCGCGATGAGGCCTCAGAACATCTTTCCTGCCTCCTTCCATAAGAACAACATTCCTGATAATGATCGAGTAGGGTGATGTTAGGAAGCGATCCTAACATCATCCCTCTCACAGAACCGTGCGTACGGGCCTCGTACACGGCTCCTGATAATCTTTGTGACTACACATAGTAATCAGATAGAACTCCCGTC
>JAJBAY010000144.1 GCA_020532515.1 Candidatus Cloacimonadota bacterium
AACGCAGATTGATAGGATCGGGCGGATCGATTGGATAAATTAGGGGGTTTTAGGGTTTTAGCGTTTTAGGGTTTTAGCGTTCTGGCAGGGGGTTGCTGGATTGGATGCGTCTCGCGTCCAGCAAGGCTGGAGGCCTTGGGAACAGGGGGAGTAAGCTTGAAAAGGGGAGAAGTTTTGGATGAAGAGGGAGGCAGGATTTGACCAGAAAGAGCAGCTCTGGCTTCGTAACCATCAGCCAATTTGATCTTTATCCGTGTGAATCCGTAAAATCCGTGGAATCCGTGTGACTATTTTCTTGTGCATCAATCACAGATGTTAAAGCCGGTGGAATGAGAGGTTTGAGACCTGTTGACGCACCAGCTCAAGCTGATGCGACGGCCGGATAAAGCCAGCGTTACGAAATTCAGGCCAGTCCGATACATAGACCGAACTGGCCTGAAAGCTAGCATTTGCTAATTAGTTTATGAGGTTTAAGGTTCAGCTCGTAGCTTGTAATTCGTAACTTGTAGCTCGTAACTCTTAACTCCCTACAATTCACTCATATACTTCAAAAGATCCGCCACGCGGCAGGAATAGCCCCATTCGTTATCATACCAGGCCAAGATCTTGGCCATATTGCCTTTCACATAGGTAGAGCCGCTATCAAAGATCGCAGAATAGGGATTGCCCACGATATCGATGGACACGATGGGTTCATCGGAGTACATCAGATAGCCTTTGAGGTAGGTCTCCGAGGCTTCTTTCATGGCCTCATTGATCTCATCCCGATTGGCCTCACGGTTCAGAGTGACGACCAGATCCACCAGCGAACCATCCGGGGTGGGCACGCGCACAGCCAGGCCATCCAGGACTCCATTGAGTTCCGGGATTACCAGGCCGATGGCTTTGGCAGCACCGGTGGTGGTGGGGATCATGCTCATGGCCGCAGCGCGAGCGCGTCGCAGGTCTCTGTGAGGCAGGTCCAGGATGTTTTGGTCGTTTGTATAAGCGTGGATGGTGGTCATCAGTCCGCCCACGATCCCGAATCTATCGTGCATGACCTTGCAGATGGGGCCCAGGCAGTTTGTGGTGCAGGAAGCATTGGACACGATGAGGTCGGTGGCCTTGAGGTTCAGATGGTTCACGCCCATCACGATGGTGGCATCCACTTCATCTTTGGCAGGAGCGGTGAGAACCACCTTTTGAGCTCCGGCTATGAGGTGTTTGCTGGCTTTTTCTTTGGAATTGAACATTCCGGTGGCTTCCACCACATACTCTACTCCCAAATCCTTCCAGGGCAGGGTTTCGGGGTCTTTTTGCGCGAATATCTTGATGCTTTTATTATTGACAGTGATAAAGTCTTCGCCGTGGGAGACCTCACCATCAAAGATCTTGTGAACGCTATCATATTTAAAGAGATAGGCCAAAGTTTTGGCATCGGTGAGATCGTTGATCGCCACCACTTCTATCTCGGGGTAATACTTTAAAAACGCACGCAGCACGAGCCGGCCAATGCGTCCAAAACCATTAATTGCTACTTTTATCATAAATACTTCCTTTTAACTTACGTTATAGTAAGATACTGTTTTTTGCACTGCCCGAAACGAGGCAAAACTCTTCAACAGCCTCTTGCATTCTCTTTTCCCCTTTGATCAGCCATTTGCGGGGGTCAAATTTGCTCTTATTCGGCATATAATCCTTAGGGTCCATATCCGGCGGGCAAACTATGGCATACTTTTCTTTTTCCCAATAGGCTTGAATCTCTTCAGCCATATCTATCTGGTAATGAGTGTCTTTATTGATCTTGACCACGCCATTTTTGATCGCCTGGGTGAGCTGTTCGTCCGTGAGCCCGGAAGCTCCGTGCAACACCAGTCCGCGCTCCACCTTGTGTTTGATCAGCAGATCATCGATTTCCTTGATAAGGTCGAGACGCAAAACGATGTTTTCACCTTTGGAAACCCCATGATTTGTACCCACGGAGGCGGCAAAGAGATCCACATTGGTCTTTTGTACAAATTCCAGCGCTTCCTCAGGATGGGTATAAAGCTCGGTATCGGAGACGATTTCATCTTCGGTGCCTTTGATATGGCCTATTTCGCCTTCCACCAGGATGCCGTGTTTATGCGCTACTTTTACCACTTCTTGAGTGACGCGGATGTTTTCAGCGAGCTTTTCCTGGGAGGCATCGATCATCACCGAGGTCACCAGATTATTCTCAATGCAAAACACGATAAAATCAAAATAATTGGGGGTGGCATGATCAAGATGCAGACCGATTCCGCTCTTTGGGAATTGAGCGGCAAAGGTCTTGATCATGGTGGAGATCAGCCTTGCCCCCACCTGCATATCCTGAGATTCTCCAGCCGCATATTTGACTGCGCCGGAGCTCATCTGCATCAGGCCATCCGAGCCTGCACTATTGTAGCCTTGGATGATCGCCCTGATTTGGGTGTCGAAGACTACGTTTGACGCGATAATGCCAAAGCGATTTTTCTTCGCCTTGTGAAATACTTCCATGAGCTGTTGTCCTGTTAAAAACATGATATTTCCTCCTTGTATCTATAGATCAGATTTTGTGTCCAGTTTATTGGAAGGGCAGTATATCAGTCAAGAGATATATTAAGCCATTTCCTGAATTTGAGTAGATATAATTCTACATGGCAGGCTGAAAGCGCTTTTTGGCAGCAAATACTGTCTCTTGATGAAGCCTGGTTTATCGCTTGGGGCTGAGTGGGGAGATGATCCGGGTTTGCTATGGGGAAAATTGGGGGATTGGGAGGCTATTGTTCCGCTGGCTTGGGGTCTGTCGTTTCGCAGGA
>JAJBAY010000145.1 GCA_020532515.1 Candidatus Cloacimonadota bacterium
ATAACGTAGACATTCAAGAGTTCATGATCATGCCTGTTGGGGCATCCACCTTCAAGCAAGCCTTACAGATGGGCGCAGAAATCTTCCATACCCTGAAGAAGGTGCTTAAAAACAAAGGCTACAGTACCTCTGTTGGGGATGAAGGTGGATTTGCTCCCAATCTAACTAGCAACGAAGAAGCACTACAAGTAATTATGGAAGCGATCGAGAGCGCTGGGTACAAAGCCGGGGAAGAAATTCTCCTCGCCCTGGACGTTGCCGCATCTGAGGTATACTCAAATGGCATCTACAACATGACCAATGAAGCGAAGCCCAAAAAAACCGCCCAAGAGATGGTAGATTTCTACGCTGATCTTGTAGAACGTTACCCTATCATCTCCATTGAAGATGGGATGGCAGAAAATGACTGGGACGGCTGGAAGCTGCTGACCGAACGTCTTGGAGATAAAATACAGATTGTTGGTGACGATCTGTTTGTTACCAACACCAAAATCTTGCAGGAGGGGATTGAAAAAGGGGTCGCTAACTCCATTCTGATAAAGGTTAACCAGATCGGCACCCTAACAGAAACTCTAGAAGCGATTGAGATGGCGAAACGCGCTGGCTATACCACGGTAATTTCTCACCGCAGCGGCGAAACCGAAGATTCCTCCATTGCGGACCTCGCCGTAGCTACCAATTCTGGACAAATAAAGACTGGCTCGCTGTGTCGCACCGACCGCACATGTAAGTATAATCAGCTCTTGCGGATTGAAGACGATCTAGACAATGTGGCACAGTACAACGGGCGCAAGGTGTTTTACAACCTTAAAAAGGTCAGAAGCTAACCGCGCCACTGACCGTATCTACACCGCAAAAAAACATAGCAACAAAATCAGCAACAAAAAAACCCGCCTTTCGGCGGGTTTTTTTGTTTGACTACTTACACTAGCTTTTTATAGCGCGTCGATAATAGCGTTAAAAGTCTTGCTAGGACGCATCTGCGCAAAGGTTTTTTCTACATCGGGCCGGAAATAGCCACCAATATCAACGGGTGAACCCTGAGCGGCCAGAAGCTCTGCGTTAATCTTATCTTCATTGGCCTGCAGATCCTTAGCAACCTTAGCAAACTTCGCCTTCAAGCCAGCATCTTTGTCCTGCGCTGCTAGAGCTTCAGCCCAGTACATTGCCAGGTAGAAATGGCTGCCACGGTTATCAATTTCATTGACCTTACGTGACGGGCTCTTCTCGTTATCGAGAAATTTCTCCACAGCCTGATCCAGGGTTTCGGCCAAAAGCGCAGCTTTTTCGTTGTTGAATTTCTTAGCAACCTGTTGCAAAGAGGGGACAAGGGCACAGAACTCACCGAGTGAGTCCCAGCGCAAATGTCCCTCTTTTAAAAACTGCTGCACATGCTTAGGCGCTGAACCCCCTGCACCTGTTTCAAACAATCCGCCACCCTTAATAAGGGGCACAATTGAGAGCATCTTAGCACTGGTACCAAGCTCCAGAATCGGGAACAGGTCGGTGAGGTAGTCACGCAGAGCGTTGCCAGTAACTGAAATGGTATTCTCACCGCGACGAACCCGCTCGATGGAGAACTTCATCGCTGCAACGGGTTCAAGGATCCGAATATCCAGCCCTGCTGTATCAAATTCGGGCAGATACTTGTTCACTTTTTTGATGATCTCTGCATCGTGCGCGCGGTTCTCGTCCAACCAGAAAATTGCAGGCTCACCGGAATCCTTAGCACGCGTTACCGCCAATTTGATCCAGTCCTTGATGGGGATATCCTTGGTCTGGCAAGAGCGGAAAATATCACCCTCATCCACTTTCTGCTCCATCAAGGTTTCACCGGCGGAATTTACTACACGGATACTCCCAGCCCCAGGTGCGATGAAGGTTTTATCGTGTGAACCATACTCTTCGGCCTTCTGCGCCATGAGACCAACGTTTGACACACTACCCATAGTAGCAGGATCGAACTGACCATTGCGCTTACAGTCTTCGATGATCTCACGATAAATGGTCGCGTAGCAGCGGTCAGGGATCATAGCAATGGTGTCCTGCAACGCATCATCCCTGTTCCACATCTTGCCACCATCACGCACTACGTTGGGCATGGAAGCATCAATAATTATGTCGTTGGGTGCATGCAGGTTGGTGATCCCACGGCTGGAGTCCACCATGGCCAGGGATGCGTTTTTCTCGTAGCACGCGTTGATATCTGCTTCAATCTGTGCCTTTTTATCGGCGGGGAGACGGTCAAGCTTAGAAAGAACATCGCCGAGACCAAAGTTTACACTAGCACCAATCTCTTTGAGCTCTGCTTCGTACTTACTCAAAGCATCGGCAAAGTAAACAGATACTGCATGCCCAAACATGACGGGGTCAGAGACCTTCATCATGGTCGCTTTAAGATGAAGTGAAAGGAGAACCCCCTTCTCTTTAGCCTCTTTATTGATCTGAGCATAGAATTTGCGCAGTTCTGCTACTTTCATAGTAGATGAGTCCAGAACCTCACCTGCGAGCAACTTCAAACCTTCTTTGAGTGTGGTGACCTTGCCACTGTTATCGACAAATTCATATTTAACGGTGTCTGCCTTGTCCAGAGTCACTGACTGTTCAGTAGCGTAAAAATCGCCAGACTCCATATGCGCAACACGACACTCAGATTTCTCTGGCCATGCTTTCATCATTCTGTGTGGGTTTTTCTGTGCAT
>JAJBAY010000146.1 GCA_020532515.1 Candidatus Cloacimonadota bacterium
CATTGTACACATCGGCTCCTTTCATTTCACCTCCTGATATCTCTATCAAAAGGCTAAGTTTATTATTACACAAACTGGTGCAATCTAAACTTCCGAAACTGGTGCACTTTTAACTGCCATCGACATCACCAATGCTGTTGTACCCACTATGCCAGCAGAGGCAAGGGCTCCAGCCACCATAGCGCCTCCGGCTGTGGCTGTTGCTCCTGCCGCACCTGCAGATATGGCTCCTCCTGCTGCTTCTTTGCCCACATCCAGCATCACTTCACCCAGGTCTTTATCATAATTTTTTAGGTCTCTTATCCCTCGAATTAAGGCAAATCCTGTCCCAACAGCAGCTCCGGTTAATGCACTTCCTTTTGCAGCAGTCATGATCGCTCTTGATATACCTGTAGTTCCTGCTACACCTGCTTTCGTAGCCAGAGCCTGGGTGGTTTTGGATGAGATGCCGGAAGATTCTACAGTTTTGCTGATTCCATCTTTTGCCAGTTTGGTCGAGAGTTTCTTTGTGGTTTCCTTGGTTGCGAGTATCCTGGCAGATTGGTATTGACCGCTTTTAATCTGGTTCACAGTTTTACTCACGCTGCCCACGGTATCTTTTGCCTGTATTCTTTGCACGATTTTAGTACCCTGTTTTACTACGATATCTACTGTCTTAGCATTAGGGTTTTTGGTGAGAGTGGCAGTTATACCTTTGGCAGCATTCACAGGATTGTAGTTGATGCCGTCTTTTATCAATACTTCGTGAATTATACCTTTCAGTTGTGGATTACGGCCGGCTCTCTTTAAAGATTCTGCGATTACCTTCGCTTCATAGCCATTGCGGACTGCATTGTGTGCGACGTGGACATCTTGCTTGTTGTTCATTTTTGACTCCTTGCTTTTTCCTTTTATTAGTAGCCATCTCCGAGCCAATTGCAGAAAATCTCTTAACCCCTTGTCAAACAGTATTATAGCGAAAACCAACGGAGGCTGTTATGTCTATTTGGCTAAACATTTAGTTTATATAGACAAACTTTTGCTTGACATTCTGGCAGAATCCACAAAAGTGATCACAGGAGTATATGATGAATGTTCTATTTTCTTTTATCGGTGGTAGTGACCTTAAGCGCATCATAGGTCAAAATGACACTAAACACATCAACGGTGATACTAAGCAGTTGGGCCCCATCGGCACGATACTGGATCAAAAAGGCCACTTGTTTGATGAAGTTTGGTTATTAGTGGATAAAATGATGTACGATAAAATTGGTCATTACGACAAAAACAAGATTGTCCCCTTTTATGAAGCTTACTTTCATAAGCCAATTACCCTGGTCCCTCTGCTCAAGCTCGCAATCCCTGCTGATCACAAGCAGATATTTGATGAAGTTGAAGCAGTATTCTTGGATTTTGAACAGCGAAACGCAAAAAAGCAGCCTAAGTTCTTTTTCAATCTAAGTTCCGGTACTTCATCCATGCACTCCATCCTCTTGCTCTTGGGCAAATCACGCTATAATGCGGTGATGTATCAAAGCCACGAAAAAGACGGCAGGGAGTTAGTGGAGGAGGTCAACGTCCCCTTTCCCATTACCCTGGAAACCATCAGTAAAGAAATCCAAACCGAAACCAGCCTGATTCGGGAAGTCTTGCACCATAAAGCGGACGAATCAGGGATCATAGGTAATCATCCCAAGATGTTGATGGCAAAAGATAACACTGCACAATACGCCCTGTGTGATTTCAATACATTGATTACGGGAGAAAGCGGTACCGGTAAAGAACTATTTGCCCGATATTACCAGGATTGCAATCTGCTGAGAAAAGGTAACGCATTTATTAGCGAAAACTGTGCCAATTTTCCGGAAAGCCTAATTGAATCGGAGCTCTTTGGCCATGCAAAAGGGGCATTTACCGGTGCAAATTTTGATAAAAAAGGTAGTTTCCAGTTGGCAGATGGGGGGGTGCTATTTCTGGATGAGGTAGGTGAAATGCCGGAATCCCTGCAAGCAAAGTTGTTACGAGTATTGGAAACTGGCGAGATTCGTCCGGTAGGATCAGAAAAAACCCGAAAAGTAGATGTTCGTATCATCGCCGCCACAAACAGCCCTGAAAAGCTTCGTTTGGACCTTCTTTATCGCCTTGCCGATGGTGTGCTCCATCTTCCCCCGCTTAGAGAGAGGGGGAATGATATCCTGCTCATTGCAGAATACATGCTTGCTACAATCAACGATGATCTTGCCAAAAAACTACGCGGCTCTGCCCCGTATTATGCCAAAAGCTTTGATCCTTCGGCAATAAAGCTCCTGCTGAGTTATTCTTGGCCGGGTAATGTGCGTGAACTGACCTCCGTCATCAAACGCGCCTGTGCGTTGGAAAAGAGCGAATCCATCCTTACATCTCAGATTCTGCAAAAACACTTACTGGGCAACCTGCGCAAGCCCAAGCAAAGTCTGATCCTTCCCTTTGATCCCGAATGTGACATTATCGTTTCACAAGCTATTAATCTGATGCAGCAAATGAAGAAGATGAGAAAAGCAGTGCTTGTTTCAAAGAAAGATGCCTTTAGAACCAAGGAAGAGATGGCAAGCTTCTTTGGTTTTAAATCCGCTACTGCGATGAACAGACACTTAAATAGCAAAACCGAAGCTTAACAGACCTGCTACCTGAGGCATTGGATCAAATAACGATGAAAATATGTGTTGGTATTTG
>JAJBAY010000044.1 GCA_020532515.1 Candidatus Cloacimonadota bacterium
AGGCTTTTCTATTGACCCGATCCAGGATCAGACTGCCTGTACCTTCCAAGAAAACATTATTGTTCTCTTCTTTGGTATAATCCACTCTATTCTTGATCTTATAACCTGATGCTTCTACGAGTTGCAGGACTTCTTCGTTACGCTCTCTGCGTCTGTTTTCGGCAAACATAGGGTACAAGGCGATAGTTCCGGACTGGTGGAAGCTTACCCAGTTATTCGGGAAGATGGAATCCGGGGTGTCGTGTTCCTTTTTGTCCTGGTACACCATTACTTCTACACCGGCATCGCGAAGAACCCCAACAAAGGTATCAAATTCGGCTTGTGCCTTTTTATCTATTTGTGCTTGTTCTAAATCCAATTCTTTTTGGAATAGGTTATTGACTGAAGTTTGTTCGTTCATTCTAAATGCAGCTGGACGTACCATTAAAATTGCATTAGTGATTTGCATGTTTAGCTCCTTTTTAGCTTTAGTATTTTCTCTTGGAGCCATTTTTAATATAGTCAGAAATCAGGCAAGGATTTTCCTTGCCGGATTATCCACCTTCTCTTTTCTTGCACTTTATGAGAGGATATCCTGAAAATAACAATAAACTTGCAGGAAAACCGCTCTGCCCAAGTATAATATAAAAAGAATAAGATTTTTAAAGAGAGGAAATATGAAACACTATCTAATCTTGTTAATGCTGCTGCCTATAATGCTGGCAGCACAGGTGTACACTCTTGACCAATTGATTGAACATGGTCTCGAGCACAGCTACCAGATTCAAAAAGAAGAGCTTTCCAACGATACTGGACACAGCGCCTACCGCAGTGCGAAATGGAATCTGATGCCAGAGGCGAATCTCAGCGCTGGAGCTACTCAAGATCTGGATCCTATTTCTCCCCAAAGTGGGCTGACCAGCTCTGCCGGCTTTGAGATCAGGAAAACTATCAGCCTGAACGATCCCGCCTACTTTAATTATCGCACTTCCAAGCTGGATACGAAAAGCGCGGATTTGAAGCTACAGAAGGGCTATAGTACTTATGCCTACAATGTTTTTCAGGCCTATATCAAAATCCTTTCCGCCACCAAGAAAAGGAGCTCACTGGAAGAGAACCTAGCCATCCAAAATAGAGTCTGGGAGCAAAGCAAAGTAATGTTGCGTTTGGGTAAAACGGTTCCTTTCGAGGTAAAGCAAAACGAGATTGCGGTGATGAATTCACAGATTCTGCTTATTCAATTGGAAAACACCATCGAGAATGCCCGAACGCAGCTTTTTGCTCTGGTGCAAATGCAGGATCAGGGCTACCCGCTGGCCGATCTGGAAGTGGATAGCGCAAAAGATGTGCCAGCTTATAGCACCGAGAATATGCAGGAACTCAAGATCTTGGAGCGGGAGCTGGAGCGCAATGATATCCTCTTGACCCAAAACTTTTTGGAGAAATTCCCCAGAATTTCACTTGGCTATGGTCTTTCACGTAGGGTGAGTGGACAAGACTTTGATTTTGATCAATACAATACCGTGCACAACCTGAGCCTGAATCTCTCTTATTCCCTGTGGAATGTCTTTACAAATGGTGAATCTGGCTTGCGTTATAAGATTAACAAACAAATGGCTCAGCTCAATTTTGACGATAAGTCCGAGCAAAGCAAGCGGGATTACGACAGCATTCTCAGAGAGCTGCAATACCTTCTGCGTTTGGATGAGCTCTATAATGAACGCCTACAGCAAGTAACAGAGCAAATCCGCATTGCTGAGGAACGCTATCGCCTGGGGATGATCCAGCTTTTGGAATTAGATAAAACCCGCACAAACTATATCGATGCCGATATCGAATACAACGCTAACCGCTATGAAATAATTGCAAGACAAGAAGCCTTGAATAACCTGCTTTCAGCCCAAATATTAGGTAAATGGTAAACCATGAAGAAATATATCAAATACATCATCATCGTAGCTGTGATTATCTTTGCAGTAATCGCATTCAACAAATATAGAAAAGCCAAATCTGCTCCAACCTGGCGCACAGACAGCAGCTCTTACGGTTCGGTGCGCGAAGTTGTAACCGCTACCGGCTCGCTCAATCCTTATGTAATGGTAAACGTGGGCACCGAGGTCAGTGGAAAAATCGAACGACTTTACAAAGATTTTAACGATACCGTGAAAAAAGGTGATACCCTGGCCAAGCTCGATACCGAAATTCTGAGAACTTCTCTGGATGCTGCCCGCGGTGATTTAGCCAAAACTGAAACCTCCATGCAGGAAGCCAAGCTGGATTATGACCTGCTCAAAGAGCTGAATGAGCAAGATATGAGCCCTGAATATGAGGTTACTAAGGCAAGATTCAAATATCAGACAGCACAGCAAAACGTAGCCAATGCCAGGCTGAGTTTGCAACGTGCAGAAAAGAATCTCGCCAATGCTTACATCACCAGCCCTATCGATGGGGTGATAGTTTCCAGGGACGTGGATGAAGGGCAGACCGTGGCGGCCAGCCTGAATTCCCCCACCCTTTTTGTGATCGCAAACAACCTCGAAAGCATGCAGATCACCGCAAAGGTGGACGAGGCTGATATCGGGAAAATAAATCTCGGCCTGGCGGTGGAATTCAACGTGGACGCCTATCCTCGCGAGAACTTTATGGGCACGGTGAAACAAATCCGGCTGAATCCCACCACCGAATCAAACGTGGTGACCTACAGCGTAATCATCGATGCCGCAAATCCAGAGCGCAAGCTGCTACCTGGCATGACCACCAATGTGACCTTCATCATCCGAGCCAAAGAAGATGTGCTCCGCCTGCCAGAAACTGCTACCAGATTCAGACCCAGTAAGGAAATCTGGGAGCTATTTGGCTTGAAATGGGATGACGAACTGCTGAACGCTGGACGCAATGCCATGCAAGAGATGATGGCAAAGCCTGTTGCCGGAAGTGAAAAGCCTGCAAAAGCAACGCCTCCTGCCGAGGGTGGCAAGCCTGGAATGGGAGGCTCTGGAATGGCTGGCCAAAGACCAAAAGGTGGACGTGGGATGAATGGTGATCCTGGTTTCCGCATCGCAGTAGTCTGGGTTTTGAAAGACAATGTTCCCAGCCCTGTGGCTGTGAGAACAGGCGTGTCTGACGGTGCCTATGTGGAACTTATCGATGGCATTCCTGAAGATGCCATCCTGGTGACAGGTGTGATCTACAATGATCCCAAGCAAGCTGCTGCAAATTCAGGCATGCCTATGGGACGATTCTAATGGACGATTATATCCTGGAAACCACAGGCCTTTCCAAAACCTACGTGATGGGTGATATTCAGGTGCATGCGCTGAGGCACGTGGACTTGAAGATAAAGCGTGGAAACTTCATCGCCATCATGGGAGCCAGCGGTAGCGGAAAGACTACTTTCATGAACCTGTTGGGCTGTCTGGACAAGCCCTCTGCTGGCAGCTATGTGCTGGATGGCGTCCCTGTGCATGAGATGAACGACGCCCAGCTCACCTCCATCCGCAATCAAAAGATAGGCTATGTCTTCCAGAACTTCTATCTTTTGTCACGGACTACCGCTTTGGAGAATGCGGAATTGCCGCTTTTGTACTCCCGCGATTGCAATCTGCATCAGCGCCGCGAAAAGGCCATGAAAGCTTTGGAAACAGTGGGTATAGCAGACAGGGCAAAACACTTTCCCAATCAGCTTTCGGGAGGACAACAACAGCGGGTGGCCATTGCCCGTGCCATCGTCAATGATCCCTCCTTCATCCTCGCCGATGAACCTACCGGTAATCTCGATACCCGCACCAGCATTGAGGTCATGGCAGTATTTCAGGAGCTGCATGCCCAGGGTAAGACCGTGGTTTTGGTGACTCATGAGCATGATATCGCTCAATATGCTCACCGCCATATTACCTTTCGCGATGGTAAGATTATCTCAGACAAAGAGAACCCCAATCCCAGAATAGCCAAAGATGATCTGCTTACTTTACCCCGTTTGGACCATGAAGAGGAGGAATAATGTCTATATTTGGAATACTTAGAATTGCCTTAAAATCGCTTACCAAAAACAAAACTAGAACCTTCCTCACCATGCTCGGGATCATCATCGGCGTGGCTGCAGTGATCACCATGCTCGCCATCGGCCAAGGCGCCAAGACGATCGTGGAAGAACAGGTGAATTCCATGGGTACAAACGTGATCATGGTGAATTCGAATTTCAGCAGGTCTAGTGTGCGTCAGGCTGCTGGCGGAGGAAATCTCCTCAATTTGGAGGATGCGAACGCTATCCGGGACGACATCGATGGAGTGCTCTATGTTTCACCCGTTTACAATAGCTGGGGTCAATTGAAATATGAAGGGAGTAACTGGCGGGGCAGTGTGATGGGAGTAAATGCGGACTTTTTCTTTATTCGCGATATGAATACATCTGCCGGTGAGCTCTTTTTTGATTCTGATGTGGAAAATGGTACCAAGGTCTGTGTAATCGGTAAAACCGTGGCGGATAATCTCTTTCAGGATGTGGATCCCATAGGCAAAATCATCCGCATCCGCAACATACCTTTCACAGTGCAAGGAGTGCTCACTGCCAAAGGCCAAAGTGTGATGGGTAACGATCAGGATGATATCGTGATAGCACCATATACCACTGTCTATCAAAGGCTTTTGGGGCGCCACTGGCGGGTGATGAGCATTTTGGTGTCTGCTACCAGCAGGGACGCCATCCAAATAGTGCAACAGAATATTATGGACCTATTGCAGGCCAGACACAGGGGTACCACCAGCGAAGAATTCATCGTGAGTTCACAGACAGACCTGGCGGAAACTGCAAGCAGCGTTTCTGATACCATGACCATCCTCTTGGCCTCGATCGCGGGAATATCCCTTTTAGTGGGAGGCATCGGGATTATGAATATCATGCTCGTATCCGTCACAGAGCGGATCAAAGAGATTGGTATCCGCATGGCTGTAGGTGCGGGCAAACGTGATGTGCTCTTGCAATTCATCATCGAAGCTGTGGCCATCAGTTTCATAGGAGGACTGCTGGGCATTTTGCTCGGGCTGGTTGCAGCTAAAGTCCTGGGTGACACCATGGAATGGAATATCGTGGTCACAATGTGGTCAGTACTCCTTTCTGCGGGATTTTCCATGGCCATTGGGATCTTCTTTGGCTGGTATCCTGCCAAGAAGGCAGCCAATCTGAACCTCATTGATGCCTTAAGATATGAGTGATGTCAAAACGTTTTAGTCAAAAGCCTTTAATCGGCTACTGAGAAATTACATAAAAAGTTAATAGCACAAGATTTGCTTGACATAAACTTGCGCTATATAAAGCTGGCAAAAACAAAATAAACAATGGAGGAACCCAAATGACCTTTAAAGAATTCATGGACAAAGTCGCAGCAAAGAATCCCGGCGAACCGGAATTTCTTCAGGCAGTAAAAGAAGTGATCGAAACTGTCTGGGATGCTTATGAGAGCAACCCCCGCTTCGTAAAAAACAACATCCTCGAACGTATCGTCGAGCCAGAACGTACAATCATTTTTCGCGTACCCTGGATGGATGACAAAGGCGAAGTTCATGTAAACCGCGGCATTCGCGTACAATTCAACAGCGCGATCGGCCCCTACAAAGGCGGAATCCGTTTTCACCCCAGCGTGAATCTTTCAATCATGAAGTTTTTGGGATTTGAACAAACTTTCAAAAACAGCCTCACTACCTTGCCCATGGGCGGGGGAAAAGGTGGCAGCGATTTTGACGCTCGCGGCCGTTCCGACGCTGAAGTTATGCGTTTTTGTCAATCCTATATGGCTGAACTTTATCGTTACATTGGTCCGAATACGGACGTTCCAGCCGGTGATATCGGCGTGGGCGCACGTGAGATCGGTTACCTCTTCGGTATGTACAAGAAGTTGGCCAACGAATTTACCGGCGTAATGACTGGTAAAGGCAGAACCTGGGGTGGCAGCCTGATTCGTCCGGAAGCTACAGGTTTTGGTGTAATCTACTTTGTGCAAGAAATGCTGAAGACCAAGGGTCAGACCCTTGAGGGCAAAAAAGTGGCTCTTTCCGGCTTCGGTAACGTAGCTTGGGGCGCTGCCCAAAAAGTCACCGAACTTGGTGGAAAAGTTGTCACCATTTCCGGCCCAGACGGCTATGTCTACGTGAAAGATGGTTTTACCAACGAGATGATCGACTATATGAAAGTGCTCCGCTCTTCCAATAACGACCGTGTGAAAGACTTTGCCGATGAATTCCCAAGTGCTGTCTTCCATGCTGGCAAGCGCCCTTGGGTAGAGAAAGTGGATGTAGCCATCCCTGCCGCTACCCAAAACGAGCTGGATGCGAACGATGCCAAAGCTTTGATGGCGAATGGCGTACCTTGTGTATGCGAAGCTGCCAATATGCCTTGCACCCCGGAAGCTATGGAAATCTTTATGAAAGCCAAGATTCTTTTTGCTCCTGGTAAAGCTGCAAACGCTGGTGGCGTGGCAACCTCTGGTCTGGAAATGACTCAGAACTCCATGCGCCTGAGCTGGAGCAGTGAAGAAGTGGACGAGAAACTTCATGGAATTATGCGCAATATCCACGAAGCTTGCGTAGCCAGCGGAACCGAAGCAGACGGCTATATCAACTATGTGAAGGGCGCGAATATCGCCGGATTCCTCAAAGTTGCGGAAGCCATGTGCGATCAAGGTATCGTATAATTAACTGACAATATACCATGATATAAGGCGGGATCAATCCCGCCTTTTTTATGTTTTATATAATTTTACTTGACGGATTTTATGCTGTGGAAAAGAATCAACACATTAACTTTATTCAGACTTTAGGGGGTTAAATGAATAACTACTTCATGGAGACCCATCACCATGAATGGATTTTGACCAATAAGCTGGGAGCCTACGCGCTGGGAACAGGAAACCTGATAAACCAACGCAAGTACCACGGACTCTTGATCGCGAGTGACAAGAGCTTCAACCGCAATCATCTGGTTGCAGGAATTGAAGAGAAAGTTGAATGGCGTGGAGAGACCATCCACCTGGATAGCAATAACTATAGTAATTGCATATATCCAGAAGGTTTTCTGCATCTGGTAAAACCATGGCTGCGTCCATATCCCGCTTTTCTGTATTCCGCACTTCCGCATCATGACGATATCCTGATCCTCAAAGAGTTAATGATGGATCTGGATACCAATACCGTAATGGTCAAATACACGAACTTGGGCCAGCATAAATTGCACTTCGTCTTTAACCCCAAATACACTCTGTGTCCGCATCATGACATCAATGCTCATACGAGCCTGGACTTTGCGGAATTTGAGACGGGCATCCAGCAGGAAATGGATTATTCGACTTTTTCTGCTCTGCGCAAGGACAATCAAATTGCCGTTTACGGAGCTGTGCTGCATGGTGAAGTAAGTGCAAACCGCTATGTGTATTACAACGTATTTTATCCCTGGGAAGTGATGAGCGGATATGCCGGAATAGGAGATCAGATCAGCTTCTTCCAGATTGCCTTTGACCTGGCCCCCGGAGAAAGCAATGCTATCTTGTTTTCTGATACCGCCATCGAAAGCCCTCTTAAAATGGTGGCAAATATCGAAGCCCGTTATGCAAAGCTGCCCAAGCCAATGGACTTTCCCAAAGGTCTGGACAGCGATGGCACCTTGCTTTCAAGATTGGATTATAACGACAACATCTTGTTTAACCGTAAACAGTATCTGGAGATCCTGGAGTTTGCCCTGACAGACTTTGTCGCCAATGACGATATCGTGGCCGGATACCCCTTTTACGGAGCCTGGGGCAGAGATACCATGGTGGTGCTGAATGCGCTGCTACATTCCGATAAATACCTGGATCTTATCCAGAAGATACTGATGAATTATAGCCGCTATATTGTGGGAGGCCTGATCCCCAATGTGTTTGCGGAAACAGGGCGGGAAGCTAATTACGATAGCATAGACGCCACGCTGTGGTACATCATCATGCTCTGGAAACTGGGCAAAAAGAAGAATAGCCAAAGCTATTGGAAAGAAGTGATCCTGCTCACTGAAGAAATCTTGCAATCCATCATGAATCAGGATGAGCATCTTTTTGATATTCGTGAAGATGGCTTGATCGAGCTCAGTCCAGCTTTTGCTCATGGCACCTGGATGGATGTACGCATCGATGGCAAAGCGGTTACTCCCAGATGGGGTGCGCCCGTGGAAATAAATGCCCTGTGGTACAACGCCCTGGCCAGCTATGAAGCAATGTGTGAAGAATATAGTGCTTTGTCTGAAACTAAGATCACGGCCAAAAAAGAACATCTGAGCGCTATGGCCAAAGTAAAAGCATCTTTTGGCAAATTTTGGAATGGAAGTTACCTCGCAGACCGCCTGGAAGGCGATAAACAGATAGTCGAGATCAGGCCCAATGCCTTGATCGCCTTGTCTTTGCCCTGGTCTGTAGTAGATGAATCCATCATGAAGCAGGTTTGGGAGCGCTCTTTTAGCGAACTTTATACCTTTTATGGATTGCGTACACTGAGTCCCAAGGATCCCAAATTTCGGAAGAAATATTACGGAACCCAGAAAGAACGTGATCTGAGCTATCACAATGGCAGCGTTTGGGCTTGGCTGATGGGACCTTTCTGTGGTCTGTATCTTAAAATCAATCGCAAGCAGAAAACTGATCAGGAATTAGCAGAAGACTTAAGTAAATTTATCGGAATACTCCGAAACGGCTTTATGCGTGGACACATTGCTTCTGTAGCTGAGGTATGGGATGGTGAAAATCCTCATTTCCCCAAAGGTGCACCGGCTCAGGCCTGGAGTGTAGCTGCATTATACAATATTGAAATGTTTATCGAATCTTTGGGGGTGAAATCATGAAGGTTCTGATGTTTACCTGGGAATTTCCCCCACTCATATCCGGTGGTTTGGGTATGGCTTGCTATGGAATGGTAAAAGCCCTCTTGAACTTGGGAATAAAGATTGATCTGGTCTTGCCTACTCGTGAAATGGTGTATTTCCCTCTGCGCGAGGTAAGCGATGTGGATACCCTGCCTGTAGTCTTCATTGACAAGGGCAAACAAAGCAAGTTTGAAAAGCTCAGATTTAGTAATGACATCGAACGCCTGGAGTATATTGGCATTTCGGATAGTCCGGAATCCTATATTCAATTGGCTTCTATCCAGCGTTATTCCATTTCTTTGAAAAAGGAATACTGGCTTTCTGAGAGAATGACCGGCGAAGAACGTGATGTCTGGCGCGAAATGGCCAATCATCTGATTGGCGATGAAGACCTCATTCATAAGGTCCAGGAATTTACCCTGAGAGCGGAAAAAATAGCCAAGCTCCTGGAATACGATCTGATCCATGCGCATGACTGGCTCTGCTATCCTGCTGGGATGCTGGCCCGAAAGATTAGCACAAAACCTTTGGTGGTGCATATCCATGCCACAGAGTTTGACCGCGCTGGAGGGCCTGGAGATGAGCGCGTGCACAAGATCGAGCATGCCGGCATGACTTACGCAGACAAGGTGATCGCCGTCTCCCAATACACTGCTCAGATGATAATGAGCCGCTACCGCATTGATACAGCAAAGATCCGTATTGTTCACAATGCCTTTACCGTTCCTGAAGATGCGGTCTTCTCTAAGGAACGAATTTTCAAAGGACCGGTGATTCTCTTTTTAGGACGCATCACCTTGCAAAAAGGTCCGGATTACTTCCTCGAAATGGCGCAGAAGGTACTTGCATCGCATCCTGACGCCAGATTTATCATGGCAGGGACAGGGGATATGAGCAGAAAAATCCTGCGCAGCTCTGCCTCACTAAAGCTTAAAAACCGTTTTCTTTTTACCGGATTCTTGAACCGCAAGCAGGTGGAGAGAATACTCAGAGCTTCGGATATCTATGTCTTGCCTTCGGTCTCAGAGCCTTTTGGCATAAGCCCCTTAGAGGCCATGGCCTACGGGATTACATCCGTCATATCGAAACAGTCCGGAGTGGCAGAAGTAGTGAATCATGCCTTCAAAATAGACTTCTGGGAAGTAGATCTTTGGGTGGATACCATCAATCATCTCATCGAAAACCCTGAAAAGAACCTCAAAATGGGTATCGATGGCATGCATGAAGTAAATCGCATCCAGTGGGATGATGCTGCGGTTAAAATACGTCAACTCTATTCAGCCACTTTGGCGGAATACATCCGCCGTCAACAATAAATAGGAGATACAATGCTGAATATCATATTTTACTTTCAGGTGCACCAACCGTATCGGCTTAGACACTATAACGTATTGGATATCGGTCAGGGAACTCCTATGTTTGACGACAAGCTGAACTCAGAGGTCATGAAAAAGGTCGCACAAAAATGCTATTTGCCCACGAATGCCTTGCTCTTAAAGCTCATCAAGGAGCATGAAGGCAGATTCAAGGTGGCGTTCTCCATTACTGGCACCGCTATCGAGCAATTCAAGCTTTACAGTCCCGAGACTTTGGATTCTTTTAAAGCCTTGGTGGATACCGGTTGCGTGGAGATTTTGGGGGAGACCTATTACCACTCCTTAGCTTTTATGTACGATTCCAATGAGTTTTTGGATCAGGTCCACATGCACAGGGAATTGATGATGCAGGAATTCTCTTATCACACTGAAACCTTCCGCAATACAGAGCTGATCTATCAAGACCGTCTCTCTGATCTTATCTTTGAGATTGAAGGCTTTAAGACCATCCTTACCGAAGGTGTAGACCGCATTTTGCAATGGCGCTCTCCGCTGTATTCCTACAAGAACTATTCCAAACGGATCAATCTCTTGCTCAAATACTATCAACTGGCCGATGATATCGCTTTTCGCTTTTCAAACCGGGATTGGCCGGAATATCCCTTGACGGTGAATAAATTCGTAAGCTGGATAGACAAGCTGACCCTGAATGAAAGCAAGGGACGCAATCAATTCCTCAATCTCTTCATGGATTATGAGACCTTTGGTGAACACCAGTGGGCCGAGAGCGGTATCTTTGACTTTATGCGCCATTTCCCGGCGGAAGTGCTGAAGAATGATCACCTGGGTTTTGCCCATCCCAAAGACGCCACGAGCCTTTCAAATTATCAACAGGAGTCTATTTCCTTCCCCGAAGCGGTTTCCTGGGCAGACGAGGAGCGTGACCTTTCGGCTTGGTTGGAAAATGACATGCAACGCAATGCGATTGAGACCCTATATGAGCTCCTCGAAAAGATCAAGGCCAAGGGAGATGCAAAGCTGCTGACCCTGGCCCGGATGCTCAGCACATCAGACCATTTTTATTATATGTGCGCCAAATACTTCCAGGATGGAGACGTGCACAAATATTTCTCGCCCTATGATTCTCCGGATCAGGCCTACATCTATTATATAAATGCTCTGGCTGAGATGGAAGAAAAACTCTTGAGGTAAAGGTATGACTAAAGGCAGAGTACTAATTCTCGAAGACGATATTGTCCTGGCAGATCAGATTGCTCTGGTACTGAAGCGCTATTTCTATGAAGTATTAATCACGGCAAATTCCGATATATTTTTTGAGGAACTCCGGGTCTTCAATCCTGACGTAATCCTTTTGGATGTGTATCTGGTGGGCAGCAAACTCAATGGCATCCAGGTGCTGAAGCAGCTCAAAGAAAAGATGGATCTGAATTACAAAGTCATCGTCATCTCCGGCGAAGTGACATCTGCCCAAGCAAAAGATATCCGCACCTTGGGAGCCTATCACTTTATCGAAATGGGCAGCAATTTTAGCACAAATCAGCTACTTTTACATATTGATAATGCCATCACCTTGAAGCATCAGGAAGAAGAGCATATAGGACTTCAGATCGAATATATCAACCTCAAAAAGCAATTTACCCGCTCCTTTCCCTTCATCGGAGAAAGCCCGGCGATCAAAAAGGTGCGAGAGCAAATTCACAAACTAGCGGAAGTGGATGAAGACCTTTTCCTCATCGGAGAAACCGGCACAGGCAAGGAAGTGGCGGCAAATTATTACTACATCAGCTCCAGCCGGTTTGGCAAACCATTCCATACGCTGAATTGTTCTGCACTCACTGAAACTCTGATCGAAAGTGAGCTTTTTGGTCACGCCAAAGGCGTTTTGCCCAATGTTGAGCGCAATAAAACCGGATTCTTTGAAGAATGTAGCGATGGATTGCTCTTTTTGGATGAAGTCACCAATCTCTCTATGGTTTCCCAATCCAAGATTCTGCGCGCTATCGAGAACAAAGAGATTCAGGTGGTGGGCGGCCCAATGAAGAAGGTGAATACCCGCCTGATTTTTGCCTCCAATGCCAAAATGAACGTGCTTTCCAATCCCGATAAGTTCAGACGCGATCTCTTTTTCAGGATCGAAGGCAACATCGTGGAATTGCCTCCCTTGCGGGAACGCGAAGAAGATATTTTGCTGTTGATGAGCTTTTTCCTTACCAGCTTTTCCCACAAATACAATATCAATGATCAGCTTGATCTCACCACCCTCAAGGACGATCTGCTGAGCTATTCCTGGCCCGGCAATATTCGCGAACTCAGAAACTTCTGTAAGTTCATCATGATCAACGAGAAAAGCATAACCAATGCTACCATCTTGAAGCACCTTGAGCAGCGCAAGAGTGAGGCTGGAAACCATCAGGAAGTGGACAATTCAAGATATTTGCAAATCCGTAACCTCAAGAGCAGCATGGTTGAGTACGAAAAAGACTATCTGATTCACCAGCTTCAACGTCATGAATGGCATGTAACCAATACGGCAAAGAATATCGGCATCGAACGCACTACCCTGTATAAAAAAATCAAACAATTTGGCATTCATGCTCCCAGAGAAGAAAAGGGATAAAGCATGTTTAAGGACAATCTCGGTCTGCGCGTGTTTGCCTTGTTTTTAGCCATGTTTATCTGGCTGCAATCAGCTTTGATCTCAGAGCAACGCAGCGTGGTATCTCTACCGATCAATTTGCTTTCTGTACCACAAAACATCACCTTGGAAAACTTCCCCAGTACGGTTCCTTTCGCGGTGCGGGGCAAAGGCCTGGATATTCTTCGTTTGATGATGGCCAGGCCCAAGGTGAATATAGACGCCAGTAAGATCACTCCAAACACCGATGTGATCTCTCTGCAGGACTACTCCATAGATTTGCCCGAAAATATCAATGTCAGCCTTTTGGGCCCTGCAGAATCAGACCATTTAACCATTCAGGCCGATATTTTCCATCAGAAAGTAGTCCCAATCCAAATTGACTTTGAAAACGCCTATACTGAGGAGCGCTTCAGCGAATTGCGCTATAATCTCGATCCTGATCGGGTGACTATATTTGGTCATAAAAACAGGATCAGGGGCGTCAAAGCCATCCTAACCAAGAAGGTGAATCAAGAGATTTTAGCAAACGACACTACCGAACTGGAACTGAATATCCCGACCGACATCACCACAACGCAAAAGAAGGTATTGCTCAGTATTTCTGGCACGGCGCAGGCTACTCGCGTGTTTCCCAATATCGCGTTGCCGGCTGGTTATCTCCCTTCTCGTGTGGCAGTTAGATTGCAGGGGTCTGGCGCCGTTTTGGAAGCAATAAATCCGAATCAGATCACAGCCCGGGTGAGCGACCAGGCAGATGAAAATGGGCTTTTTGCGGTAGAGCTTACTCTTCCAGAGGGCACCCAAGCCATTGCTATTACTCCCGGTAAGGTACGCGCTCGTAAATGAGCCTGATCCTATCCTTTGAATCGTCTTGCGATGACACCTCTGTGGCCATCCTCAATACCGATTATGAGGTCCTGGTAAATCTTATTTCCAGCCAGCCAGAGCATCTCGCTTTTGGTGGAGTGCTGCCAGAGCTTGCTTCCCGTCTGCACATGAAAAATATCATGCACATGACCCAAATCGCTTTACAGAAGGCGGATACCAGCCTGAGCGACATAGATGCCATCGCGGTATCCATAAATCCTGGCTTGATCGGCTCCCTGATCGTGGGTCTGGCCTTTGCCAAAGCTCTGGCCTGGAGCCTGCAGAAGCCCTTAATAACGGTTAACCATCTCCTTAGCCATATCTTTGCAAATTACATAGATCATCCAGATTTGAAGCCGCCTTTTTTGGCTCTGGTAGTTTCCGGAGGGCACACAGAGCTGGTGGATTTTCAGACTGACACCAAGTTCGAGATCGTGGGCAAGACCCTGGACGATGCAGCAGGCGAGACTTTTGATAAAGCCGCCAAGCTCTTGGGTCTGGGCTTTCCCGGAGGTCCGATAATCGACAGTCTCGGGAGTGGGGGAGATGCCAAATTCGTGGATCTGCCCAATCCATTGCCCCAAAAGGATAATTACAATTTTAGCTATAGCGGCCTGAAAACTGCGATCCGGACTTATATTATGGCTCAAAGCCCAGAGCACTTGCAAGAGCATCAAGCCGATATTGCAGCAAGTATCCAGGCAGCCATTATCCGCCCCCTAATCTCAAAAACCATCCGGAAAGCACGACAGCTTCACTATCAGCAAATTCTTATCGCCGGAGGAGTGGCGGCAAATTCTGCCCTGCGTGTCGAGATGCAAAGGCAAGCTGAACAATACGATATCAAGGTCTATTTTCCCTCTCTCAAGCTCTGTATGGACAATGCTGCGATGGTCGCAGCGGCTGCAATACCAAAGTTCAAAGCCGGCCTTTTTGCCGATCTTGCGGTGAATGCCAATTCTATCAAGGGGACGAAGCTACTGTAGCCAGATCTGGATAATCCTGAACAAAAAGCTGTAGTAACCAATTCAAAAATAAATGATATCTTTATATCATAGAGCTACTTGCGATTTACTTAACGTCATACATATCCTGATACTTAGGCTGATATCTATTTCTTCCACACTCTCCTCTCCCATTAGATGTCGTGGAGATGACGTGGAGATAGCAGGAATAAATCCTCAAATCTCCACGTCATCTCTAGCGCAAGCTATATAGAAGGGCCGTAGCAAATCACAGAATGGAAAGGCTGAAGAAAGAATCATAATTTGGTTCTGGTAAAAATTGGGCAATGCCTGGGATTATTCGCTTGACATATCCCGAGCATATTGATATATGATTATCCCTATGATTATTATATAAGAATAAGGCCGTATATCCTGCTGGCAAAGCCAGCGGCGAAGCCTCTGTAAGCTAAGTGGGAAACAAGACCTCCAAGGATGAATTATGAGCGAATTGAACGGTTTAAGCACTGTAGAAGCGGGTGCGCGCCTGGCAAAACATGGCAGAAACGCCCTGCCAGAAAGCAGGTTCAGCCTTTTGAAGCTGATTTTGCGGCAATTCAAAGGAATATTCAATATTCTGCTGTTGGTTGCGGCCACGATTACTCTCCTGCTGGGAGAACCTCTGGATGCAGCTTTCATCCTCTTTTTCGTCATTCTGGGCACAGCTTTGAATGTGTTTCAAGAATTCAAGGCAAATTCGGCAGTTGCCAGTCTAAAAGTCTTTTTGGTCAATAAAATAACCGTGCGTCGTGATGGCCAGGACCAGGAGCTCGACACCGCAGAAATTGTGCCAGGGGATATGCTCAAGCTCCAGGCCGGTGACATAGTTCCTGCGGATGCTGTAGTACGCCAGACCCGGGATCTGATGGTGGACGAAACCACTTTTACCGGAGAAAGCATTCCAGTACTCAAAAAGGCCTTGGAGCCGGGGCAGACAGCACACGAAGCAAATCAATTGCTGCAGGGTGTGGTGATCGTACGGGGCAACGCTCTGGCGGAAGTTACAGCTACTGGAACCTCCACCCGCCTGGCTGCCATCTCTGCCACAGTGTCCGGAGTGCAGCAGGAAAGCGAGATGGTGAAAGGCATCGACCGCATCAGCAAATTCATCCTGCGCATCACGCTGATCACCCTGGTAGGCATCATCGTAGCCAATCTGCTGATCAATAAAGGGAAGACTGACATCACTACCCTCTTGATCTTTGCTATCGCGTTGGCCGTGTCTGTGATTCCCGAGGCTCTGCCTTTGGTGCTCACATTTTCTCTTTCCCGCGGAGCTTTGCGTTTTGCAAAGCACGGTGTGATCGTGAAACGCCTGTCTTCTGTCCAGGATCTGGGTGGAGTGAATCTTTTGTGTACGGATAAAACCGGCACGATCACGGAGAACAAGCTGTTTTTAGTCAATCAGCTGCAGGCACCAGGAACAAAATACGATCCCCTGCTGCTGGCCAGACTGGCTGCTCACGATCTTAACAAAGAGATTCCGGAACCCTTTGATCAAGCCCTGGAAGATTCTATGACCCCAGATTTGAGGGCTCAATTAGCAACATTCACGCTGCATGAGGAATAGGCTTTCGATCCGGCTCAGCGCAGCAATGGTGCTGTAGTCCAAACCGAGGACGGAACCAGAATCCATATTCGTCGGGGCAGTCCGGAATACTTTTTGGAACAGAAGCTGGCCGGGCTCGAAGACGTTGGAGAATGGCTGGCCACGGAAGAACGGCAAGGACACCGGGTTCTGGGCGTAAGTTACAACGATGGGGAAGAGGCGAGGTTTGCGGGATTTGTCTCTTTCATCGATCGACTGAAAGACAGCACTTTGGAAACTGTAAAAGCGGCGCGGGAACTGCATGTCCAGATCACTATTATCACCGGTGACGCCCTGCTGGTGGCGGAAGCTGTGGGACGCGAAGCAGGCTTGTTAACGAACGCGGATGAAGTGATGGAGGCCTCTGCCTTCTTAGCCCTGCCAGGTGAAGAACAGCTTCAAAAGGTAGGACAGATCAGGGTTTTTGCCCGCACCACCCCGGAACAGAAACTGCATCTGATCGAGATGCTGAAATTACAGTTTACGGTGGGATTTTTGGGAGAAGGTATCAACGACGCCCCTGCGCTCAAGGCGGCCCATGTCTCTCTGGTGGTTGAGTCCGCTGCCGATATTGCCCGTGAAACTGCAGATATCGTGCTGCTGAAAAACGACCTGAGAGTGATAGTGGACGGGATTCGTTTCGGAAGAGAAACCCATGCCAATACTCTCAAATATATCCGGGCCACCCTAGTTGGTAATTTTGGGAACTTCTATGCCGTGGCCATCGGATCGCTACTCATCGACTTTCTGCCCATGCTGCCCAAGCAGTTGCTACTCCTCAACCTGCTTTCCGATTTTCCTATGATCGCGATAGCTATGGACAACGTCTCCCCACGCGAGGTGGAAAGGCCACAGAAATACGATTTTCGCTCCATGTATATCATCTTTATCACCCTGGGGCTATTGAGCACGGTCTTTGACTTCATCTATTTTGCGCTCTTTTACCGGATCTCGCCTCAGGTTCTGCAGACCAATTGGTTCATTGCCAGCGTGGTTACAGAGCTGTTTCTGATCATTTCTATTCGCTCCATGCTGCCCATTGAAAAGGCTGGACGACCCGCTTGGCCGATCATCGCACTTTCCGTTCCTGCCCTGGCGATTACTCTGGCTTTGCCATTGATCCCCTGGACGCGGGAGTTCTTTGGATTTATCCAGCCCCAGCCTGCCCACCTGGCTCTGATCCTGGGCTTGGCCCTGCTGTATGTGGTGATCAATGAGATTGTCAAACGTCCTCTGGGAAGATATCTGAGGGAGGGAAACGGCTCCCAATCCTGAAAGCCCATGATAGTAATGGAGCGGGCAACGGGACTCGAACCCGCGACCCCCAGCTTGGGAAGCTAATGCTCTACCAACTGAGCTATGCCCGCTCACTGTGATCACACTCAAAATATCCCGCCTAAGTGTCAAGAGTTTTTACAAGATCATGATCCGGAAAGACAAACATAACCCGACTTTACCACCCCCAGGGCAAAAACAGGTATTTTCGGCCTATTTCTCGGCATTAAAAGACAAGTATTATGAAAACTACATATTCATAAACGACTGTAAGAGAACGGATTAAGCATATAT
>JAJBAY010000045.1 GCA_020532515.1 Candidatus Cloacimonadota bacterium
AGATTTCAAATACACCCCCGTGATCTTCAATTCATTCCAGACCGTAAATGGTAAACGTGCAGTCATCTATCACACCAATGTCATGATGGCTTTGGGTGATACCTTTTGCGTAATCTGTCTGGATACCATCGATGATGAAAAAGAAAGAAAGATGGTGATTCGCCATTTAGAAGAAGACAAGAAAGAAATCATCGAGATTAGCGAAGAGCAGATGCACCATTTTGCCGGCAACATGCTGCAGGTAATTGGCAAAGTTGACAAAACCTTCCTGGTAATGAGTAAAGCTGCCAGAGAAAGCCTGACCCCAGCACAAGTGAAAGCGATAGAGAAGCACTCTAATATCTTGAGCAGTGATCTGACCACTATCGAAACCTTGGGTGGAGGCAGTGCCAGATGTATGATGGCGGAAGTCTTCTTACCAAAGAAATAAACTAAACAATATAAGTGGTAGAAAAGAGGCTTTCGTAATGAAAGCCTCTTATACTATATAATCCCGATTCGCGCTCTTACCATTGATACGCTTTTGATTCGTCTTCGACTCGAGATGACTCGAATTCTCAAGTTATCTCGAGTCGAAACTACGCTAAAAGCAAGTTGATGGCATCAGCTTTGTAGAGGAAGCAGGTATCCGCCACCACGATAAAACCCTAAAACGCTAAAACCCTAAAACTCTATTCTTTTGCGGGATGAATAGCGCCCACAGGGCAGCCTCTGAATTTTTTGCGGTCCAATCCTGCGCAGATGCCACAGTCCGTGCACTTCTCGGGATCGATATGGGCTACACCATCCACGTACGAGATCGCTTTTTCAGGGCAGACTCTCAGGCACATGCCGCAAGAAATACAGCTCTCGGCATCCACTACGTAATAGCTCGCTTGCTTCAGGCTATCAGCAGCCGGGGTCACTTCAAGCGTGGGAATAACTAATGCTTTTTGATCCTGTTTGTCGCCCAGAACTTGCTGACTACTGTCAGGGCTCTTTTTAGCTGGGTTTACCGGAGTCTTTGCAGCTTGAGTATCGATTGGAGTGGACCTATCATCTGTCTTTTCGATAAGGATAGGGTCGATTGGGGTTTGACCGCCAGACAGATAAAACTCTTCCGCAGGAATGGCTACAAAGCCATCCACACAGCGGCGGCAGCCAATGCACTTCATGCTGTCGATCACCGCTTTGCCTTGTTTCATGGTGATGGCATTCACAGGGCAGACTTCTTGCTTTTCACCAGCAGATAGTTTCCCTGTAAAACTCAATATTTGTATGACCACTACTGCCAGTAGCAGTACGATGATGCTGATCTGCAAAGCTCTTTTCATGATTCCTTCTGTTCAGATATGGTTCCGGGTTTGAGGCAGGCTTCCAGGCACTTTAGGCAATGAATGCAATCCAGAGACTCCACATATTCCTGGGCTAAAATATCCAGATTCATGGGACAATTCTTTACGCAGAGGGCGCAATCTATACAACGCTCAAGATTGCGATGCACTTTGCGACGATGAATGCCAAAGAGCTCACCCAGTTTTTGCGATAGATTCAGCAGAGCCGCATAGGGACAGAGGAATCTGCACCAAAAGCGCTGTAAGAATATCGATCCGATGATAATGATGCCTATCGTAATAAGTCCACCCAAAGCCAAAGCAGGCAGACGTGACAAGGCATAAAAAGGACAGAAATTGATATAGACCCAGGAGAGGCTGGCGATCGCAAGTATGAAGGTGGCCGCCAAAACCCAGTATTTCAATTTGGAAAAAGTGCGTTCATGAAAATAGGGAATCTGGCGGGGAGTCTTCCTTCTGAATATGGCAAAAAGCCCTTCCTGGAAAGTACCCAGAGGGCAGATATAGCCGCAGAAGATGCGCCCCCAAAAGATCGAGATCAGCATAAATACCAGTCCCAATACAATGCCCAGACCAGCTACTTGCAAGGTGAGGCTCAAGATATTACCTTTGAGCATGCCAAAGCATATGATGGCATAGGGGCAGACATTGTGAATAGACTTTTTGCCGGCAATAATTACAAAGCTGAGGATACCAAGAGACAGTATAAATACTATTACTTGGATGAGATTGCGCTTTTTCATGAATGCTCTTGGAGCAGAGCTTTACGCTGAGCCAGAGTGAGTGGTTCTCCTTCTATATTGATCTGCTCGTGATACACAGGAATATCTTCCTGACGATAGATTCCCAGATAGATCGGATCTTCGGATTTTGCTATTCTTCTGGCTTCATCCTCGTCCTTGGGGCTTGCTTCCATGATCTGGCAACGTTCGTTATAGAGCTTATAGGTATTGTTATAGCTCACACAGGGTTGCAAGACTTCCACAAAAGAGAAACCCTTGTGGTTGATGGCCTGATGCAAGATCTGGCTGAGATGATCGATCTTGGCACTGTAGCAACGGGCCACAAAGCTGGCTCCGGCCTCCATCATGAGTGTGACGGGAGTAAAGGACTTTTCCACATTGCCCATCGGGGTGGTGGGTCCCCTGAATCCCAGGGTGGAAAGAGGAGATGCCTGACCGGTGGTGAGTCCGTAATTGCCATTATTGTGCAAAATCAGAGTGATATCCATATTGCGTTTGGCGGCAAACATGGTGTGTTCCAGCCCTTCGCCCAGACTGTCGCCATCCCCGCCAAAGGTAATCACTTTGAGCTTGGGATTTGCCAGTTTAATACCACTGGCTGTAGCCACAGCCCGGCCATGCAGTCCGTAGATTCCGGAGATCTGTAGATAGTCAAAGATCTTGCCATGACAGCCGATCCCTGAGGTCATCACGATATCCGCCAAAGGGGTGCCTGCCTCATTAAGAGCCTGGATGGTCTTCCTTACCGCAGCAAAGATTCCAAAATCCCCACAGCCAATACACCAAGTGTTTTCTTTTGTGCTGATCAGGTTACGCATCGATGGCCTCCTTTAGCTTTGCAATCAATTCATCTGTGTGAAAGTGCCGTCCATCATAACGCAGGATATTGGCTTTGACCCTTACATTTAGCTTTTCCTTCAGGAATCTGGCAAAATTGGGATGTGAGGCGTGTTCCACCACGATGATTTCGGCATTCTGGTATTCTGCCAATTCTTCAAAGGGGAAGGGCTCCAAATAGATGGGAACCACGATCTGGAAAGGAAGGTATTTTTGTGCCTCACGAAGCTCATAAGCTGTGGAGCCGTAGGCAAACACGATGGGGCCATCCTGGCCATATTTGGCAATCCGCTGATACTTTTTGGTGGCTTTGGCGATGGTCTCGTATTTGCGGTCACGTTTGTCCCGCATGGCTACTATATTAGGAGCCTCATCGGTACGCACACCGCTTTCCTCATGTTCATTGCTGTTCCATTTGATGATATCTTCTTCATCACAGTGATCCGCTCCCGGGAATTTCAAAGGAGAAACACCCGATTCGGTGATGGCATAGCGCAGGTAAGGCTTTGTAAATTCAGCTTTATCCTCCAGCAAGGAAGGAACATCTTCCAAAGGCAGATCCACATTGATCAAGCCCTCGCTGAGGTGTTTTTCGGTGAGTAAGATAGTAGGGCTCTGACACTCCCAAGCTAAGTCCAGCAGCTCGGCTGCCAGGGAGAAAGCGCGCTCCAAACAATCCGGAGAGGCCACAATGCGGGCAAATTCTCCATGACCTTGATTGAGAGCAAAATACAGATCTTCCTGTCCGGTAAAAGTAGCTACTCCGGTGGCAGGTCCGGGACGTGAGGAGAGTATGCACAAAAGTGGTGCTTCCACCATTCCGGCCAAAGAAAAAGCCTCTTCCATCAAGGCAAATCCTCCGCCCGAACTGCCCACAGCAGAACGCCTTCCGGCAAAAACAGAGCCGATGGCCATATTGATGGCAGCCAGCTCACTTTCGGCATGAATAGCGTGTACACCGTGGCTGTCTCGCATTCTGGCCAGATAATGCAGGATCGAGGAAGCGGGAGTCATGGGATATCCGTAATAATAATCCAAGCCTGCGGCATAGGCTCCCAGAGCGATCATTTGATTACCGCTGTATATTTTGGCAGGAGGGGTCGCATTGGTATCAAAGGTTATCTGAGGCTCGGGATACCTTTCTCTGATGATAGCATAGATCGCAGAAGCATAGGCGAGGTTCTCTTCCACCTGGCGCTTAAACTCTGCTTTGATAATATCCTGCAAGGAGGTCAATGAGATTCCACAGAGCGCAGCAAAAATGGCAACCGCTGCCAGGGAAATATGGGCAGTACCCTTGTAATGCTCTTTCATCAGGGCAGACAAAGGCAGGGGGATCACACGGGGATCATCGCTATCGCCCTCATTGCAAAAGTGCAGCGCACCCTCCGCCATATCGTCTAAATGGCGTAAGACACTACGCTGGTCAAAACTGACAATTAAATCAGCTTTTTCATAGCTGTTATAGACCTTTTCACTGGCGATGCTGATCAGGCTGAAATTGTGACCGCCTCTGATCAGAGATTGATAATCATCCGCTTGAAAGGTGTACAGATTCTGCTTTACAGCAAGATCCGCAATCACTTGCGCGGCTTTTTTTACTCCCTCACCGGCTTTTCCACCGATGAGGACACTATATATCTTTGAATTCAAGCTTATATCTCCTTTGAGGTCTTAGTCTTTGCTTAGTGAATTCATGGCCTCAAGATAAGGCTCTATATCATAGCCCAGGCGCGGGCGTGATTTTGTAAGCAGAGCTTTCATTTCAGCCACTTTACTATTAGTCTCGGCAAAATGCAAAGCGACATTCGCAAAATAGCTTTCATTGGGGAAGGAGAGCAGACCTTTCTCTATGAAGGGGATGCTATTCTCCGGATAGTTTTCCATCAGGTGAGCCAGCACATAGCTGATGTAGATCTTCCAGCCATCTGGGTGCGGGAAAATCACGCGATCTACAAATTCATCCAGCTTCTTCCAGTCTTTATTACCACTATAAAAAGTAGTATAAAATTCGGTCAGTTTGATCTCATCATCGATGAAGATTCTGCCCCGATCTACATAAGAAGTGGCTTTTTCAAAATCGCCTATTTTGGCAAAATAGCTGGCTGCGCGTACAAAGCCGGAGCCATAATTCAGCACGAGACGTCGCATGTTTTCATCTTTGAAGACCCGGGCATCATCTATAGAGCGATACTCGTAAACATCGTTGATATTGGAGAGCAATCTGGGGATATTCTCCTGATCATTCTCTTTTATGGATACCACTCTGGCTACCATACCTTCATTGCGGGTGAAATCCTCAAAACCGATGTAGCTTTCACAGGTGACGGCAAAATAGATGGGGCGATGGCCAAAATTGTCTTTGATGATCTGCATTACAGCCAGGTCTGAGACCCGGTAAAAGTTCTCATTGGGTCTCCAGGAAGGAGTTTTATCCGTATCCAGAACAAATGAGCCGCTGGCAGCAGTGCCAGGGACCTTAAGGCTCTGGCCTAACTGGGCAATCCTCATCTCATCGATGCGTGCGTCCGGATAGTTGAAGATAATGCCTTCTTTATCGCGGAGTTGACGGATATACCAGGGTGTATTCAGCAAGGAAAGGTTGGCCACAGATACGTCTTTTCTGATTCCCTTCAGGTATTTATTCTTGTATGCCAAAGCTCTCTGTATAGCCGCTTTCGCATCCTCTGAAGGCTCTACATCCTGGGCTGGATACATATGCTCCTTGGCGTAAGGATCATGCACAGCTTGTGCAAACCAGAGCGGGAAGGTATCGTTATCTCCATTGGTGAAGATAATAGCATTTTCTTCGATTGAATTCAGGAAGTTCAAGCCATAATCAAGCGCAATGAATTCATTGGAGCGATCGTGAACATGATATTGGGAGATCATATTGCCAATCGGGAAAAGCAGCATGATGGCAGCGAAGATATACTTCAGCTTTTCGTTTTTAAAAAGGCTGATCAGCCCCAGAGCGCCAATTCCCATCCATACCGCCCACATATTGTAAGCTACGACAAAGAAGTAATCACGATCCCGCACTTCGGCATTGGAAAGATTCATCACAAAGACCATGGTTACAGTGGTAAGCAGCACTACTATCAGGAAATATCGGAAGCTGTGCCGGTTGCGCTTTTGTTGGAACCAGGCTCCCGCAAAACCGAGTACTGCCACAAAGATACTGCCGATACCCTTGCCCACAGCCTGCCCCATATTCACCAGCGGAGCGAGGATGCCTTCTGGGAACCATTGCATACCGAAATAGCGCAGGAAATGGTAGCCCATCTGGTCTCCCAAGAAAGAACCGCGGCGCACCACAAAGCTGGTCTCGCCATATTGCTTGCGGAGCACATAGTCTCCAAAAGAGCTTAAGCTGCTGGGGATGCCTTCATTGATAAAGGGACGGTCTGCAGCACGGATCATCAGATAAATATGGCTGGAAAGGCCAACAAGCACCAATAAAATGGACATCAGCCAGAACTTTTTACCAAAGACATCGCGCAGCTCATAAGCTAAGATGATGATGGCTACCAGGGCAAAACCCCATTTATCAAAGTCGTCTATAGACAGACCTTTGCCGATGCCGCCAAGGATGAAATACCCGGCCAGGATCGCTATGGTGTAAAGCACCACCTTCATCCAGAAGTTATTGTTGCGGATACCTTTTAGCAGCATGGGATAGACCACGATAAAGAGCACAGCCGGTGCTATCTGCAGTGCGGTTTGATGCACGCAAAAGCCCAGGAAAAAGAGGTAAACTATGAGCAACAGGATGTTCTGGTGGTCATAATCCCGACTCTTCTCCACCCAGATCAGGGTAAGCCAGAGGATCAGGTTGATAAAAAAGACCAGGCCCGAATAGACTTCGGCCTCGATGGCATTCATCCAAAAGGTAAAGGAAAAAGCGGTATATAAAGCCGCTATTGTGCCGGCAAACATGGCTTCCCAAGCTTTGACCTTGAGCATGCTTACCAGCTTTACAGTGAAAAGATAGGTAAACATAACCGCAAAGGCAGAGGCCAGTGCAGATATAAAAGCCGCGATCACAGCATGGGGAGCCAGCCAGCCAAAGAGCGCTACTATCGCCCTGCCGATTACGATATAAAAAGGATTTCCCGGAGGATGCGGCACACCCAAGATGCTGATGCAGGTAGCGAATTCTCCGCTATCCCAAAAGCTCATGGTACGTGCCTGAGTGCTCATATAAACCACCAGAGTAAAGGCAAAGACCAGCCAGGCGATCAAACGGTTATAAGCTATGGGCAGCACGGGCTGCGGGCGCATCGTCATATCATCGACAGTTTTGGGCGGCTCAGGCTTTTTATATTCAGTGGGTTTTTCTTGGGTAAGACGTTTTCGTATTTCTTTTGTTTTGGCCATTAAGACTCCTTTTGTTAATCCTTCAATCCTGTCTTGGCATAGCTGGCAATGATTTGCTTCTGTGCGAAGAAAAAGAGAATCAGGATCGGTACTATGCTAAAAGTGGAAGCTGCCATGAGCAAGGTGGTTTGAGTGGATGCTTCCTGGTTAAAATAGCTGAGCCCCACCTGCAAGACCCTAAGCTCTGGACGATTGATCATCACCAAAGGCCACATAAAGCTATTCCAGCTACTGATCAATGAGAAGATGGAGGCCGTAGCAATGATGGGCTTGGACAAAGGAATCACTATGCGCCAGAGCATGCCAAAGATAGAGCAGCCATCGATCGAAGCGGCGTCAAAAAGCTCTTGAGGCAAGGCTTTGAAATGCTGGCGAAACAGGAATATCGTAAAGATATTCGCCGTCCAGGGGATGATCAAGGCATTGTAGGTATCCAGCCAATTCAATTTGTCCAAAAGCACGTAAGAGGAGATCATATAGATCGGCTGTGGCACCATCATCATCGAAAGAAAGAGATAGAAGAAGAGATCCCTGCCTTTAAACTCCATCCGCGCAAAAGCGTAGGCGGAGAGCAGGCTGGTAATCAAGACTCCGAACAGGCTTAAGAAACTGACATAGAGGGTATTATAAAAATAGAGACCAAAGGGGACTTTCTTAAAGGCTTTGGAGAAATTATCCCAATGCAGGCTGGGCTTTTTGCGCACCAGTTCAATCTCAGAACTGGGCACCTGCTTATATTCAACGGCGATGTTGAGCTTTTCGTCTAATACGTGAATTACGCTGTCCTGGTCTTTTTCCATCACCAGCAGAATCCTGTCCTTCTGCCCATCGTGGTTCCAGACGTGATACTCTTCTTTGGGGATAAAGAGGGTTTCCTGTTTATTAAACTCTGCCTGGGTGGTGAGCGCAGTGGTCAGCATCCAGATAAAGGGGACGATCATAGTCAAGCCAAAGATGGTCAGGACCAAGTAGGTGATAGTGCTTCTTAAATTATTCATTTCATTCCCCTTTAATAATTTACGTGCTTTTCCATTCTACGCTGGAAGATAGTTAGCGCCAGAATGAGGATGAAGAGCGTAAGAGCTATCGCAGAAGCGTAACCCATTTCCAACAGGTCAAAGCCCTTTTCATAGATGTAATAGACTATGAGCTTGGTGGTATTCAGCGGCCCGCCTTTGTCCGTCATCAGGTAAATCTGCGCAAAGGTCTGGAAGCTGACTATGGTCGTCATAATCAAGACATAAAAGGTAGTAGGCGAGATCAAGGGAAGTGTAATATTCCAAAACTGCCGACTCTTGCCGGCACCATCGATTTCAGCCGCTTCATAATAGACCTTGGAGATGTTTTGCAAGCCGGCAAGATAGATGATGGTGTTATAGCCCAAGCCCTTCCAGACCGTCATGATAATGATGCCAAAGAGGGCTTGAGAGGGTCCATGAAAGAAGCGGGGTAGATCGAACTTGATCCCCAAATCCTGGAAAATCATCAAAAAGATCCCGCGGGATTCGGACAGCCAGCCTTGAGGTGAGATACCCACATAGCCCAAGAAGGTATTCATCAGGCCGGTCTGCTCTGCAAAGATCAATTTCCAGACTATCGATACCGCCACCAGGGAGGTAACAAAAGGCATGAAGTAAACGATCCTGAACAGACTCTTGAAGTACTTGATCTTATTCAAGAGTACGGCAAAAAGCAGGGAAAAGACGATCGAGGCCGGAACCTGAATGATCACCAGCCAAAAAGTATTGCCCATGGATTGCCAGAATACCGGATCCTTGATCATGGCAGCATAGTTCGCCAAGCCGATGAACTTGCCCGTCCCTTGAATAGACCATTCGTAAAAGGACAGAATAAAGCTCATCACTATGGGTATCAAGCGAAAGGCTATAACAATCACCAATGCAGGCAAAAGATAAAGGTATGGAGAAATCTTCCATTTTGTTTTCATATCTTAACCACCAATTTTGTATTCGCCATATTTGCGGAACTGACACCAATGATTCAGGCGGATATCTTGCTCAAAGGCCTTGCCCGCACACTGACAGGCAAGGTCTTTGAGCAGGTTGTAGATCATAATCCTGGCGTTATCGATTTTGCAACTTGCTTGCAATTCCGGATGGCTTTTACTCAGTCTTTGAGCACAGCCCAGGATCAGGTTCAGATGATTATTCAGCTCGTGAACCAATCCTTCCAAATGACTGCGTGCCAGGATGCTATCATTCATAACTTAATGTGTTTTCTTATACTCTTTCAGGCCTTCACGGAAAATGTGCATGGCCTTTTTCAGGTTTTCTTTATTCAAGATATAGGCCAGTCTGAGTTCATTACGACCTAGACCAGGAGTGGCATAAAAACCTTCAGCCGGAGCCGCCATCACAGTCTCACCATTGATCTGGAAATCCTTTAGCATCCACATCACAAAATCTTCAGCGTCTGCGATGGGAAGCTTTGCTATGATGTAAAAAGCGCCTTCGGGTTTTCTACAGATAATGCCTTCAATGCCAGATAGTTCATCAAAGACCAGATCGCGCCGGGACTGATATTCAGCTACCATCTGGGCAAAATAATCATCCGTGAGATAGACACAGGCGTTTGCCGCCAATTGATCGACAGTGGGTGGACAAAGCCTGGCCTGGGCAAATTTCAGCGTGGCCTGCATCAGTTCCTTGTTTTTGGAGACGATGCAGCCAATCCGCGCTCCACAGGCAGAATAGCGCTTGGACACGCTATCCACCATGATCGCATTCTGCTCAAAATCCGGAATAGTGAGCACACTGGTATGCTTGAGGCCATCATAGATAAACTCCCGATACACCTCATCGGAGATCAGGAAAAGATTGTGTTTTTTGCAGATATTCGCCACGCGGATCAGGTCTTCTTTCGGATAGACGGTACCGGTAGGATTGCCAGGATTGCAGAGCATGATCGCTTTGGTCTTGGGCGAAATCACCTTCTCAAAAGCTGCGTCATCAGGCAGAGCAAAACCATCTTCAGCATGGGTAGTAATGGGCTTTAGCTTCACCGATGTCATGGTGGCAAAGCCATTGTAATTTGTGTAAAAAGGCTCGGGGACGATGATCTCATCGCCTTCATTGGCCACCACCAGCATGGCAAAGGTAAGGGCTTCACTGCCGGCAGTAGTAACGATGATGTCATCTGTGGTGATATTCACACCATGCTTTGCATAGTATTTTACTAAGCTTTTTTGATAAACTTCCAGACCCTGTGAAGGGCCGTAGGACAAAACCTTATCCGAAAACTCATGATATACTTTGATCATTTCAGGAGGAGTGGGGATATCCGGCTGTCCGATGTTTAAGTGATACACTTTTATGCCTTTGGCTTTGGTAGCCTGGGCGTAGGGCATTAGCTTCCGAATAGGGGAAGCCTGCACATTCAGGGCTCTTTGTGATAAGTTCATTCCAAGTTCCTTTCCATTATTACTCTTTGTACCCTTTATTTAGGACATTGAAAAATAGGCAAGGATAATCTTATCCCACCGTGAATGATAAGACGCTTTATGATTGATATATATAGAGATAAGGGAGTTAGTGAATTATTTAAGCAGGCAGCAGCTTCGCAGTTTACGTTTAGACGGGGCAAAGCTGTCCCCTACTCGAAACCCCTATTTGGGCACTGCGAATCCCTCCCCTACCTGCAGTCTTCGATTCGCTTTTCTCTTGTCTTCGATTCGAGATGACTCGAGCCTTCGAGTGATCTCGAGTCGAAGGCAAATTGAAAGCAAGTTCAGCAAGCGGGCAAGCCTGGACGATTGTATGGGCTAAAGTCTTATGAGCTAAAGCTAATCAAAAAAGCCCCAGGGCGAACCCTGAGGCTAATCTTAAATTCTGAGAATAGCTATTTTACAAGAGTTCGATCACGAGGAATTTCTGTTTACGGAAGTTCTCCGGATCGGTAACAGTAAAGACATATTCATTGCCGTCTTTTTCTACGCTGTAGGTAGTGGCTACGTGATTCGAAAGCACACTGAAGCCCTTTTTAGTAGCGGGGAATCTGATCTCGGTGGTTTCCAGCAGGTTGAACTCCTTAAAGTCTCCGGTCTCAAGCTTCTTGGTCACAACCGTTACCCTGCCTATACCCAGGAGTCCGCCCTTACGGTCGATCACGCCCCGATTTTTCAGGTCACTGCGTTTGCCAATCGTATAATAAATGTTATTGTTTTTCCAGGCTGCTTCACTTAAGGCGTCTTGCTTTTCCTGAATGGTCTGTTCGCGGGTGGCAATTTCCCTTTCAGCCAGGCGGCGCTCTGTTTCGACAGTCTCGCTCATGATGCCCAGGCGATCCTGAAGCTCTGTCATGATGGTCTCTTTTTCGGCTATAGAGGCTTTGAGACGATCCACGATCTGCTGCACACTCTTGAGCTGAGTTCGCGAGCCAGCCAATTGGGCTTCCAAGGTCGCGATTTTCTTTTTGTCTGCCTCAATCTGGTCGCGCATATTGGCGATCGAACTGATCACACGCTTCTGACGTGCTTCAGGAGACAAATCCGGCATTTCAGATTTGGAAAAAAGCTGTCCGGAAAGGTCTTCATCCAGGGATTCCAGAGAACTCTGGATTTCGCCGATGGTGGCTGCGGAGGTTTCATAAAGAGTCTTAAGATCTTCATTGCTCTGTCTTAACTCTTTATTTTTCTGGGATGCATTGATCCAAATGATCCCAAAAGCTATGGCCAACAAGGCCAAAATGACGATGATTATGATTTGAATATTTTTCATACTTGACTCCCAATAGGTTTTTATATCAGTGTCATTTCTTTGGCACATTGCTTTTGTGTCAAGCCAAATAAAAGAATATTGGATAAAATATGAAATATGTATATCTGGCGGCCTGGGCTAAGGAATACTCCGATTTTAAGGCAGCTCTGGATAAAGTCTGGCTGCATCAGGATGCCCTGTATTTAGGGCTGATTGGAGGCGATTGCCTGGTCTTTGTGTTGAATATGAAAGACAGCTTTGTGTATCATCAAAAGGGCTGCACTATGCCCAAAGAGGCCCGCGAGATTTGGCAGAATCTGCGCAATAGCAAACTGGGTAACTTGCGGATGCGTGCTGACGATCGGATTCTTGAGTTAGACTTGCATCTGCAGGATATTTATGGCGAGGACAAGGATCACCAGCTCGTCTGTGAATTCATGCCCCCCAAGCCCAATGTGATCATCATCAGAAAAGATAGGAACCTGGTCCTGGACGCCTTGGTGAAATACTCTCTGGCGGACAATCCCATGCGCATGGTAATGGCAAATCAGCCATATTATCCTCCTAAAACGAGCTTTGTGCCGGATCCCGATGCTGTCGCAACCATCCCCGAAGGCGTTTCTGCAGATTCCATCAACGACTACTTCCGCCTGCGCCACCTGGAAATCCTGAAGCCACAGGATAAAGCCCTGCAGCTCACACACAAGATCAAGATCATTGATAAAGAGTTGAAGCGTTTGTTGAAACGGCTTGACTATCAGAAAGAGGATCTGGCCAATGCCGAAAAGGCAGAATACTTTCATGCCTGCGCTGAGGCGATCAAGCCCAATATGCATGGCATCAAGCCCGGACAGAAAGAGCTCGTCACCATAGATTATCTTGATCCCGAACTCAAGGAGATCGCGGTGCCTCTTTTGGTGGATAAGTCTCCCCATCAGAACCTGCAATACTATATTAAAAAGTATCAGAAAGCCAAAAATGGACTGGCCATCATCGGCATCAATATCTCTCGTACCAAGGCAGAGATCGAGGCTGTGAAAAAGCTGAGAAAGCGCCTGGAGGATGGTGAAGATCTGGATCTGGATATCAAAGATAAATCCGGCACCATCACCCAGAAAATCAGTGAGATGGATAAGGTGCTGCAATTCAAGTACAGCGAGGATTGGCATATCTACATCGGCCGCAAAGCCAAGGAAAACGATTTTGTGACTACCAAGATCGGCAAGCCCATGGATTGGTGGTTTCATAGCAGGATTTATCGCGGTGCGCATGTGCTGTTGAGAAACCTGAAGAAACAGGAAGTTCCGCCTGACTTGGTACGGCAGTGCGCCTCTCTGGCAGCCTGGTATTCTGGGGCCAAGTTTTCGGTAAATGTGCCGGTGGATTACACACAGATCCGCTATGTACGCAAGCCCAAAGGCAGTGCCGCCGGATTCGTCACCTATACCAATTATAAGACCTTTTTTGCCACTCCTCAGGATCTCAGAAGCCTGCGCAAGGAACTCGAAGCATGATCAAATGCATGGGCATCGTGCTGAGCATCTTTCCTTATAGTGAAAGTAGCCTGATCTTGAAAGTGCTGTCTTGGGATAGGGCACAGATCTCTATTATCGCCAAAGGTTGGCGCAAAAAGCATCAGCCCATCCTGCGCTTTGTGGAGTATGAATTCACCCTCTATGAGCCCAAAGAAGAAGGCCTCTATCTATTAAAAGAGCTGAGCCAAAGCAAAGACTATAGCTCTTATGCTTCCACCTCTACCTGGGCTGCTGCCGAAGCTGGAGCCGAGCTCTGTTCTAAGATCATCATTTCTCCCTCCGACTCCAAACAGTATTACACCCTGCTCACCCAGTATTTGGAGTATATAACTCCACTGCAGGAAAATGCGATCCTGATCTTCTGGCGGCTAATGCTGCGGCTCTTTACCATGATGGGTATAGGAATTCGGCTGCAACGTTGCGATTCCTGCTGTATGACGAGAGAGCCTTTTGCCTATGATGCTTCCGGCGAAATCATTTGTCAGGATTGCCTGCAAAAACTCTCTTGGTCAGATCGATACACCCCGATCAGCCCGACGAGTAAAAAAGTGCTGCGCCTCCTGCCGGAAATAGCCAATCATCTTGAGGATATTCATCTGCTGCGCTCTGATGTAGCTGAGATCAATCAGCTTTTCCTGTCCTATTATGCCTCACACCAAAAGCAAACGCTCAAGCTGAAGAGCCTGAGCGTGCTTAGTCAATTTTACTGATAGATTCGCCTAAAACGGCTCAAAATCGTTTATTTCCCAATAGAAGTGTTCCGCTTCTTTTTGGATGCCGGCCAGTTCTTCATAGTGCTTTGTTTCCCACTTCACTAATAGCGCAAAGAAGTCTTTCAGAGTAGTGATATCGGTCTCCTGCTCACATTTGCGGTAGTGGTCGATGGCATCCTTTTCCAAAAGCAGAGCCGTGGAAATCGCTGAAAACAGCACTTGATCCTCACCAATGCGTTTGATAAAAGCCGGCGAGAAGATGCTTTGCTTCAGGTTTTCAGCTTTGATTTTGCTGGCGATGTCATCGGGCTGCAAGTCACTGCTAATCTGTTGATAGTAATCCAGCAGATAGTTGTAGTGCAGGCGTTCCTCTTCTCTACGTGTGTGGAAAAAATCCTTCACTTCAGGGTCGGAGCTATGATCTGCGGCATTCTGATAGATATTCACGCTATCCATCTCACCCTGCATAGCTTTCTTTAATGATCTGAGTAATTGTTCTTTGATCACCATTATGTACCTCTCATGTTTATTCTTGTTCTTATCCATATAGTAATCCTATTTTGACCTTGGGCAAAATAACGATTCTTATTACTTAGTTTTAAGTTCACTACATCAAAGGTAGCTTGGAGATTTGGATGGAGCACCGTCCCTCTTGGACAGATCACGAAGAACGCCTGCAGGATAGCTTGAAATGCTTATCTGATTTGAACGATATAGGAAGAGAGATAATGCCAATCAGCTAATATTTATTGACAATTAAGCAGTTTAAAAAAACGGTGTAATGCAATAGAATATCAAATCAGGAGCTTAAAACACCTATGAAAAATATCCTTGTAATCGGCGCTGCCGGACAGATCGGTTCGGAGCTTGTTCCCTATCTAAGAAAGATCTATGGTGATAACCATGTGATCGCCACCTACAATCGTACTCCTTTGCCAGCCGAGATTTCGGATGCTGGGCCTACCGCTCAGATGAATGCCACAGATGGCAATTCCATGTATCAGATTATCAAGAAATACAATATTGATGCCATTTACAACCTCGTGGCGGTGCTTTCGGTAAAAGGCGAGGCCAATCCTCCCCTAAGCTGGAAGATCAATATGGATACTCTTTTCAACTGTCTGGAAAACATGAAAGAAGTGAAAGGAGCAGTATTTACTCCTTCTTCCATCGGTGCCTTTGGTACCAGCACTCCTCAGGATCAAACTCCTCAGGATACCATCATGCGCCCCAGCACCATCTATGGCATATCCAAGGTGGCGGGAGAGCTTTTGGCAGATTATTATTATCTGAAATATGGTGTGGATGCCCGCGGAGTACGCTATCCCGGCATTATCTCAAACGTAACTATGCCCGGTGGCGGAACTACAGATTACGCCGTGGAAATCTATTACGAAGCCATTAAAAACAAGAAATACACCAGCAACCTCAAAGCCGGTACCTTCCTGGACATGATGTATATGCCAGATGCGCTGGCGGCAGCAGTGCAGATCATGGAAGCAGATCCTGCTAAACTGATCCATAGAAATTGCTTCAATGTGACTGCCATGAGCTTCGATCCAGAGATGATCGCTGCTGCCATCCGCAAACACATTCCGGAATTTAAGCTGGACTACAATGTGGATCCCGGAAAGCAAGCCATTGCCGATAGCTGGCCAAACAGCATGGATGACAGCTGTGCCCGTACGGAATGGGGCTGGAAACCTGAATACAATCTTGAAAGCATGACGCGCGATATGCTGGAAAAAGTAGCGGCAAAGCTAAAATAATATGTTAAGAATTGGCGTAGTAGGCGTTGGGCACCTGGGGCAACACCATGCCCGCAAGTTTATGGCGATGGATGATGTCCGCCTGGCTGGAATCTTTGATAAAAAGACCAGCAGGGCCAAGGAGATCGCCCAGAGTCTGAATGCGACAAGGTTTGATAGCTATGCTGCCTTGCTCGACTCCTGCGACGCCGTCGATATTGCTGCCACCACCACTGCCCATTTTGAGCTGGCCGAGCAGGCGCTCAAAGCGGGTAAACATATCTTTTTGGAAAAGCCCATCACCAGTAAAGTAGAGCAGGCCTACATCCTGCTGGATCTGGCAGCAAAGAAGAACCTCAAAATCCAGGTGGGACACATTGAGCGCTTCAATCCTGTGGTGCTCAAAGTAGAGAGCGAGATTCATAACCCCATGTTCATAGAATCCACCCGCATTTCCACTTTTCACAAACGTGGGACCGATGTGCCGGTGGTCTTGGATGTAATGATTCACGACATCGATCTTATCCTCAGCTTTGTAAATAGTCCCATCAAGAACATTGTGGCCAGCGGCATCGGGATTTTCACACCCAGCATAGATATTGCCACTGCCCGCATCGAGTTTGAGAATGGGGCCACTGCTAATGTAACTTCATCCCGGGTATCGCTGAAGCAAGAGCGCAAGATCCGCTTCTTTCAGAAGGATTGCTATATCCGTCTGGACTTCATATCCCAACAGGCACAAGTGATAAAGAGAAGCCCCAAAGCCTTGCTGTATTTACCCAAAATCATGATGGGCGCCACCGATATCGATCCAGAGCAATTAGTGGATCAAGAGAATTTTGATTGTAGCGATAGCCCCAAAGATGCCCTCACCATGGAGCTGGAATCCTGGACTAATGCCATCATCACGGACACACAGCCGGTGGTAGATGGTCTGGCCGGAACTAAGGCCCTGGAAGTAGCTGTGCAGATCATCGCTATCATCAACGAACAACTGACGAAAAACAAAAACAAGGTATAAAACAATGCAAGATATTTTTGTAAAAGACATCGCCCAATATGAAGGGCAAGAAGTGCGTCTCAAAGGTTGGGTACGCAATATCCGCAGTAGTGGCAAGCTGCTGTTCATCATCTTTCGGGATGGCACTGCTGAAGTACAAGCGGTGGCTTTTCGGCCAGATCTCGGCGACGAACTCTTTGAAGAAGGCAAAAGCCTGAACCTGGAATCCAGCCTGATCCTCACCGGAATTCCCAAAAAGCATCAGAAGATCGAGGGTGAATATGAACTCAGCGTTACGGGCATCGCCCCCATTCAGATCGCGGAAGATTATCCCATCAGCAAAAAGGAACATGGTCCGGATTTTCTGCTCTCAAACCGGCATCTCTGGATTCGCGCGCCTAAGCAATGGGCTATCCTGCGCATCCGGCACACGGTGTATTATGCCATCTGTGAATATTTGAACGACCATGGCTTCTTCCGCTTTGATTCGCCCATCCTCACCCCCAATGCCTGCGAAGGCACTACCACCTTGTTTGAGCTCGATTATTTTGATGAAGGCCTGGCCTATCTATCCCAATCCGGTCAGCTTTATCTGGAAACGGGCATCATGAGCCTGGGCCGGGTTTACGATTTTGGTCCTGTGTTCAGGGCTGAACGTTCCAAGACCCGCAAGCACCTCACCGAGTTTTGGATGATGGATGCCGAAGCGGCCTTTGTGGAGCATAAGGAAAACATGGACATCCAGGAAGGGCTGATCCGCTTTGTGATCCGCACCGTACTCGACAAATGCGATAAAGAGCTGGATATCCTGGAGCGTGATAAAGATGTGCTGAGAG
>JAJBAY010000046.1 GCA_020532515.1 Candidatus Cloacimonadota bacterium
GGTAAGAACCTCCACCCACACCAAAGACTCCGGCCATCGCCATCTGCAACGTAAATAGTGGCAGGGAGATGGACACTGCAGCCACCTGATAGGGATCGTTGAGTTTGCCGATAAAGAAGGTATCTGTAAGGTTGTACAAAATGTTGACCATCATGCTGAGAATGCTGGGAATAGCCAGATTCATGATGGCCTTGGGGACGGGCATGCTCTCCAGAACGTATATTTTATTTTCTTTCATTTTTTCCTTTTCAAGTCCCAACTAAATTTTGTCCCGATCCAGGGATAGACTTGATTCCAGCCTTCTACGCTCAGCGGCGCTTCTGCGCCCAGTTCGAGAATGCCATAAAACCCTTTGTAAAAGCTCTTCAAATTTACTCTCAGACCTGCATGATAAAAGTCACTTTTAACTTTATCCTGATGCTCGATTTTTTCAGATAAGTTATGATAGTTTCCTCTGATCGCAAAGCTAAGATGACGGTTTTTCTTCAGTTCTTTGGTAAAGATCATCTGCGCCTCGCCAGTAAGAAGCTGGTAGTCAATTCTTTTGTCGTAACTATTATCAGGTTCCCAAAAGTCTTGATCGGCCTTGGTGATTCCACCCCCAAACACAAAAGCTGTGGAATTTTTCCCTTCTTTGCTAATCTGCTTTTTGAACAGCAATTTGCCAGAACTGGAATTCTCAGAGAGCCCGATACGCAGCTTGGCATCGATATCTTCTTCCAAGCCATATTCGATTTCCATATATTGAAGGGGCATCACGGTATCGCCTTGATAGATGTCTTCTGCTTCGATTTCCAGCCACTGGGGAGCATTGATACCCATGGTGTAAGCCATGCCTACTCCCATGTTTCCCTTGCCCATGCACTCTGCGGTATCCAATACTGAAGCATCCACACCAGCGCAAGCTGTGAGCGATAAACTCGCCAAAAGAGCCAGCAGGCTCACAAGATACATTCCTGCTTTCAGATCGGCAGCAGAGCTTGCCCTTTTTCGAGGAGACATAGAGCCCGCTGCCCGGCTTTTCGGGCAAGCAAAGCTCTTTTTCGCTTTCTGGTTCGTCAAAACTATGCAGTTCTTTCGCAAAAATCTCTCCTCAATATTTCAATGGCTGCGCACAGCCACTCATAACTCACAACTCATAACTTGTAACTCGTAGCTCTTAACTCACATACTCCGCCCCGGCCGATACAGCCAGCTTTTTTACAAAGTTCTCCCCATCTTCAAGATCAGCTATAGATGTCAAGCAAATAATCAGCTTTTGAGGCAGCTCTGCTGTTTTATTGAGATTATAGTTCGCTGCTTTCTTGAATGCTTATACGGATTTTAGAGAGGGGACGGATTTGCCGGATTTTAGCTCTCCCGTAGTGCCGGACTCCTGCTAAAGCCTACAGCACCGCATTTTAAATTTCCCAATCAGCCAATACCGCTCTCACTTTATTCCATGCTCTTAGCCACAAGATGATCCGCTTTGGGGCTTGGAGATCTTGGGGCTCAGATTGCTCTATCCCATCCCCTGTCGTGAATATGACCTGCAGATAGCAGGAATAAATCCTCTCATCTCCACGGCATCTCCACGACATCCTATGCAGGAAGGCCTGGGCAAATTACGGGCTGAGCAGCGAAATTGAGACGCTATTCAATGCCTTGCGGAAGGAAACATTATTTATGTAAAAGATAGTTCTTGACGAGATCTCGGAGTTTTTGTTAGCATGAATACAGCTCATTATGATATTTATAATCGGCTTTAAGAGAGATCGCAAACTTCTTTGTCCAGGAAGTATATGACGACTCGATTATGCTAAGCTGGACCGCTTCGGCAGATGAGAATTTTGCCGGTTACCGGATCTACTATTCCACCGAGGAAAACGTGAATGAGACGGATGCCTTTTGGGATAGTGAAGATGATCCCAGCCTGGCTAATGCCGGAGCAGGGATAAGCTCTACCACCATCACAGGCTTATTGTCTTCCACTCGCTACTACTTCATCCTTCAGGCCATAGATGAAGTGGGCTGGATTAGCCAGTATGCACAGCTTATTACCGGCATGACTACATCCTCCTATCCACCCATGATGCCAGAGAATCTGGTACTATCGGTATCCGGCCATGATCTGCTGCTGAATTGGGATGATGTGACTACAGATACTTTTAGTAATCCAATTGAGATCAGCTACTATGAAGTGCATGTGAGCGATGAGCCCTACTTTGATTGCAGCTTTGATACTCTGATCGATTCGATGGAAGAATCTGAGCTCCTCTTGGAAGGAGTTGCAGAATTTGCCGAAAGGCTGTTCTTTAAAGTAATCGCGGTAAGCGGTGCTATCCGGCTCAGTAAATAACAAGATTTAAGCTTGAACGGGGCTTGGGCTGCCAAGCCCTGTTCAGAAAAATGCCAGAATAAGACAAGCCACCTCATACAAAGCTTGCTGACTCAATAGAATTTGCAGATTTCAGGATGCTAAGGGTCATTCTGACCTACTATCTAAAGTCAAAGGTCCTATCATATTGGCTCTGGCGGCCCGGATAAAAAACAAAAAGACGTGAAATCTCAGCAAATACCTTGACACAGAAGGCCATCCGATTATACTGTCCTTAGATCTTTGAAGTATATAGGGGGTGAAATGGTTTCGACAGGGAATCAGTGTGGTAAAGATGCACGTCGGAGATGCTATCTCCTCCGTTATCAAGTAGCAAATGCAAATTAACTGCAAACGATAACTTACTCTTAGCTGCCTAAGGGCGGCTAACGTTCAACCTTTCCGTGCCATCGGGAAAGGCTTGGGCGTCGCAACAGTATGGCTGCTCGCGTTTGGACTGCTGATACACGCGCGTTAAGATCATCGGCTAAGTGCTTACGGGTCTGATTGTCTTTCACCGTGAGCCCTGAGAACAAAGACAACTAAGCGTGTAGATTCTTTATGGTGCTGTTCTTTGGACGCGGGTTCGATCCCCGCCACCTCCACCATTTCAAGTACTTTCAGGATTGGATGCGTCTCGCATCCAGTAAGACCGTAGGGCTTTGACAAAAGGCGAGCGGGTTCGATTCAAGGAAGCAAACTTTTAAAAACTAACAGACTTGATTCAAAGAGAGCACTTTTGTGCTCTGCAGGCGAGACGCCTGCAATCCATCAATCACATGCAGAAAGCCCAAGCCCTTGCCCCAAAGATAAAAAACTGGACAGATTCCAGCCACCCAAATAAATGACATCATAATAGCGGCACAAGCTGATAGAATAACGTATCGGTATGCCAATCATCAGGCTATAGCCTGGAAAAACTTAATCATCTGGGAGGATGAATGCCTTTAACACCTGAGGCCAAAACGGCTATCATGGCAGAGTTTAGACTCCATGAATCAGACACTGGTTCCCCTGAAGTGCAGGTCGCGATGCTTTCCAAACGCATCAAAGACATCACTATGCACCTCAAAGAACATCCCAAGGATTTCTCCACGCGTCGGGGACTATTGAAACTGATCGGGCAGCGCAGGCGCTTACTTGATTATATGAAGTCCAAAGACATCAATCGCTATCGCGAGATAATCAAAGCGCTTGGCATCAGAAAGTAATAAACCAGCCAAGATAATATGAATCATGGAAAGTGGATGCCTGCGCAATAGGGATCCACTTTCTTTTGTTTTAGGACTAAATAACGATGTACCGGGGAGTAATTAGCAATAAGCACAGGGGCCACAAGGCTCTTATGCCTATTGCTTCTTCTCCCCTGATACACAGTGCAAGGAGACAAAATGCATAACTTCAACATTACCCGTCGTGAAATTGACTTTCATGGACGCAAGCTCATCGTAGAGACAGGAAAGATGGCCAAACAAGCCAATGGCAGTGTATTTCTGCAATTAGGCGATACCGCAGTTCTCGTGACTGCCACGATGAGCAAGGAAGCTTCTGAAAATCAGGACTTCTTCCCGCTCACAGTAGATTTCATCGAAAAGATGTATGCCGCGGGTAAGATCCCCGGCGGATTTTTCAAACGCGAAGCCAAGCCTTCCACAGATGCCACACTCCAAGCCCGTGTGATCGACCGCTCGATCCGTCCGCTCTTTCCGGAAGGATTCCGCAATCAAGTACACGTGGTGCTGAATGTGCTGTCTTATGATGGCGAAGTAGATCCGGCTAATCTGGGTGTCTTTGGTGCCTCACTGGCGCTTTCGATCTCTGATATTCCTTTCCATGGCCCCATCGCAGGGCTCACTGTTGGTTATATCGATGGCGAATTTGTCATCAATCCCGATATCCTCCAAGTAAAGACAGAATCCAAGCTGAACCTCACTGTAGCCGGCTCGGCCACCAGCGTGGTGATGATCGAATCCGCTGCCAGCGAACTCTCCGAAGAGATCATGCTGGATGCGGTCTATACAGGCCACGAAGCTGTGAAAGCCCTCTGCGCATTGCAAGAAGACTTCATCAAAGCTTGCGGCAAAGAAAAAGTAGAAGTCAAGCTGCTTGGTTTCCCGGACAACATGCTTGCCGAAATGAAAGCCAGCTACGGACAGCGCATCGCTGATTCCGCCGTGATCATGGGCAAACAGGAACGTCAGGACGCCTTTGACGCGCTGGAAGAAGAGATGCTGGCCGCTCATCTGGAGAAAGACGGTCAGGAACTTTACGACGAGACCGAAAAGACTTACAAACAGGCCTTTGAAGAATTGATCCGCCAATTTGTGCGCGCCTCGATTCTGGACAAGCACTTCCGTGTGGATGGCCGTGGTCTGGACGATGTTCGCGATATCACTTGCGAAATAGACCTCCTGCCCCGCGTGCATGGCTCTGCCCTCTTTACCAGAGGCGAAACCCAATCCCTGGGTACAGTAACCCTGGGCGGCGGCTCGGACGAACAGATCATCGACACCCTGGAAGAAGAATATAAAAAGAGCTTCTACCTGCATTACAATTTCCCACCCTTCAGCGTGGGCGAAGCAGGACGTATGGGGCCCACCGGCCGCAGAGAACTGGGTCATGGCAATCTGGCCGAACGCGCCCTCAAAGCCGTGCTTCCAGACAATGAATCCTTCCCCTATACCATGCGTATCGTATCCGATATCCTGGAATCAAACGGTTCCTCATCCATGGCCTCTGTCTGCAGTGGCTGCCTGGCTATGATGGCCGCCGGCGTACCGATCAAGGCTCCTGTAGCTGGTATCGCCAATGGCCTCATCATGGAAGGCGATAAGTATGTGGTACTCACAGACATCGTGGGACTGGAAGATCACCTGGGCGACATGGATTTCAAGTGTGCCGGTACCAAAGACGGCATCACCGCCATGCAGATGGATATCAAGATCGAAGGCATCACCAAAGACATCATGCGCATCGCTCTGGAAAAGGCTAAAGCCGCCCGCATGCACATCCTGGGTGAAATGGCCAAATGCATCAGCGTGCCCAGAGAAGATCTGGCTCCCACAGCACCCAGAATCGAAAGCTTCAAGGTGCCCATCGACAAGATTGGCGAGATCATAGGACCGGCTGGCAAGATGATCAAATCTATCATCGAAAGCTGTCAGGTGGGTATTGATATTCAAGACGACGGCACCGTGAGAATCCTTTCTCCGGACAAAGCCTCGATCGAAAAAGCCAAAAATATCATCAAAGGCATCGCGATCGATCCCGAACCAGGCGACGAATTTGAAGGTCCCGTCACCCGCATTGAAGACTACGGAGTATTTGTAAAAGTGCTCGGTGGCGCCAAAGAAGGTATGGTACACGTATCTCAGATGCACACTTCCAGAGTGGGACATCCGAGCGATATGGTCAAGCTTGGCGACATCGTGAAAGTAAAGGCCTTGGGCATGGATAAGGGCAAACTTTCCCTCACCATGAAAGGCATCGCCGGCAATCCCGAGCCCGATCCCAATGCTCCAGCCAGACCTGCTGCTCCCCGCAGAGATGATCGCGGTGGCAGAGATGGTGGACGTGACAACAGAGGCGGCGGAAGAGACCGCTTTCGCAGATAAACAAATCAAATACTAAACATGAATATAGAGGGCGCAGTTCAGACTTGGACTGCGCTCTAATTTGATAGCCAAGAGGATACAATGGATTACAAGATAAAAGACCTTGCCCTGGCAGCCTTTGGGCACAAGGAAATAGAGCTGGCTGAGATCGAAATGCCCGGACTGATGGCACTGCGTGATCGCTATGCCCAGGCCCAACCTTTGGCAGGTGCCCAGATCACCGGAAGCCTGCATATGACCATCCAAACCGCCGTTTTGATGAAGACCCTGATGGCGCTGGGAGCAGAGCTCAGATGGGCAAGCTGCAATATCTTCAGCACTCAGGACCATGCAGCAGCCGCAATGGTGGATGAAGGCGTTCCCGTCTTTGCCTGGAAGGGCGAAAACCTGCAGGAATATTGGGAATGCACTTTTCAGGCCATGAATTGGCCCCAGGGAGCCTGCGATCTCATAGTCGATGATGGTGGAGACGCCACTTTGATGGTGCATGAAGGCTACCGTCTGGAAAAGCTTTATCAAGAGGAAGGCAAACTGCCGGAAGCTAAGTCCGATAACGAGGAATTCCGCCTTGTGCAAGAACTCTTGATCTCGCATCTTAAGGAAGACCCCACCCGCTGGCAGCGCACTGTAAAGAACCTCAAAGGCGCCAGTGAAGAAACCACCACCGGAGTGCACAGACTGTATCAGATGATGCAAAAAGGCGAGCTCCTCTTCCCCGCTATCAACGTGAATGACAGCGTGACTAAAAGCAAATTTGACAACCTCTACGGCTGCCGGGAATCCCTGGCAGATGGCATCAAACGCGGCACCGATGTGATGATAGCCGGCAAGATCGTAATGGTCTGCGGATACGGCGATGTAGGCAAAGGCTGTGCCCAATCCATGCGCAATTTTGGAGCCCGGGTGGTGATCAGCGAAATAGACCCCATCTGCGCTTTGCAAGCCGCCATGGAAGGCTATGAAGTGCGTACTCTGGACGACATGGTGGAGACCGCGGATATCTTTGTGACCGCCACCGGCAATTGCGATGTGATCAGAGTGGATCACATGATGAAGATGAAAAACAACGCCATCGTCTGCAATATCGGCCATTTTGACAACGAAATCCAAGTGAATAAACTCTATGAACTGGATGGAGTGGAAAAAGTCAATATCAAACCGCAGGTGGACCAGATCATACTGCCCAATGATAGAGCCATCATCCTGCTTTCTGAAGGCAGATTGGTGAACCTGGGTAATGCCACCGGCCACCCATCCTTTGTGATGAGCTGCTCTTTTGCGAACCAGGTCCTGGCGCAGATCGAGCTCTGGCAAAACGAGCATGAGATCGGGGTCTATACTCTGCCCAAACATCTGGATGAAGATGTGGCACGCCTGCATCTGCCCAAACTGGGTGTGCAACTTACGCGCTTGACTGTACGCCAGGCAGAATACATCGGAGTGCCTATCGAAGGGCCTTACAAATCCGATCTGTATCGCTACTAAAACTTGAGGTAAAGCTTGGCCACACATAAACCTGTAATCATCAACGAACTCTTTGGCGAACTGATAGTTCCGCCCGAACACCAGCGTTGGACTGTGGTGCGCACAAAGCCCCGGGCCGAGAAAAAGCTGGCTGATTATGCCAGCAAAAGCCTGATCCAGTACTATCTGCCCCAAATCAAGCACGAACGGAAGTATCAGAGACGCAAGGTGGTGACCACTGTCCCCATGTTTTCCGGATACATCTTTATGGTGCTTTCTGCGGCCGAAAAACAGACTATCGCAGTCACCGGCATGGCCGTGCAGTTCCTTTATGTAAGCCATCAACAGGAACTCTTGAACGATCTTTCCCGCCTCTTTGGAGTCACCAAGAAAGAAGTTCCCATGGAGAACGTCATGTGGCTTTCCAAAGGCCTCGAAGTGGAGATCATTTCTGGGCCACTGATCGGCACCCGCGGCATTATCGAAAGCCATGACAAGGCTTCGGAAGTCCGCTTGCAGGTGGAGATGCTGCGTCAGGCAGTAATGGTCAAGGTCGATCCCAAAGATGTCAAAATAATCGGCGAATATGAAGTGGTAGAGGAATAACTATGAAGATACTAATCACCGGAGCCGCAGGCTTTATCGCCTCCCATCTGGCAGATGCCTGCATCGCTGCAGGACACGAAGTTATCATCCTGGACAATCTCAGAACTGGCTACAAGCGCAATCTGAATCCCCAGGCAAAGTTTTATAATATCGATATCTGCGATCCCGCTGTGGAAGAGATCTTTGCCCGGGAAAAGCCGGATATTGTGGATCATCACGCTGCGCAAATCTCAGTACCGCTTTCGATCGAAGACCCGCTTACCGACGCTGAAATCAACGTCAAGGGTCTGATCAACATCCTTGAGGCCGCCAGCAAACATCAGGTGAAGAAAGTGGTCTATATCTCCTCCGGTGGAGCCATGTATGGTGAAGCCGACGAGTATCCCACTTCCGAAACCTACAATCCCCGCCCTTTGTCTGTCTATGCCATCAACAAAATGGTGGGCGAGAACTATCTTTACTTTTACAACCAGCAGTACGGTCTGGACTATACAGTGCTGCGCTATGCCAATGTCTTTGGACCCAGGCAGGTCTCTCATGGCGAGGCGGGAGTGGTCTCTATCTTTGTGGAAAAGCTGCTGGCAGAACAAACCCCCACCCTCAATCTTTACCCCGGAGAGCCCGAAGGCATGATCCGGGATTATGTCTTTGTGAAAGACGTGATCAAAGCCAATCTCATCGCCTTTACCAAGGGCAGCGGACAGGCCTTCAACATAGGCACCTGCATCCCCACCACCACCCGGGCCTTATATAATGAGATCGCGCGGCAATTGGGCAAGGACATCCAGCCCCTCGAAGCCCCCGCCCGTAAGGGTGACCTGAAGAGATCCATGCTCAATATCGACAAAGCCAGGCGTGACCTAGGCTGGCAGCCTCAGTACGGCCTTTTCGAAGGCATCGCTGAAGTGATAGATTATTACAAGAAGTTTTTAGGAGAAAAGAGATGAATTTGGCAGTAATCGGCTCCGGATATGTGGGCCTCACCAGTGGCGCCTGTTTTGCAGATATGGGCAATAACGTGATCTGCGTGGACAATGACACAGACAAGATCAAGCAGCTCAAAGAAGGCAAAGTTCCCATCTATGAGCCCGGTCTCCAGGCCATGGTTCAGCGCAATGTGGAGGAAGGCCGTTTGAGCTTTTCCGCAGACCTGGCCCAGGCTGTGCAAGAATCCCTGATCCTCTTTATCGCCGTGGGCACACCTCCCGAAGAAGACGGCTCCGCAGATCTCTCCCATGTGCTCACTGCAGCTCGCCAGATCGCCCAGCACATCAATGAATACAGGATCATCGTGGACAAATCCACTGTTCCCGTAGGCACTGCAGATCTGGTGAAAGCTCAGATCCAGGAAGTCCTGGACGCCAGAGGAGTGAAGGTACCATTCGATGTGGTCTCCAACCCGGAATTCCTCAAAGAAGGCGCTGCTATCGAAGACTTCATGAAGCCGGACCGTGTGGTGATCGGAACCGATAGCGAAAAAGCCGCACAGCTTATGCGCACCCTGTATGCACCCTTCTGCCGCACCAACGACCGCGTGATCATGATGAGCATCCGCTCTGCTGAAATGACCAAGTACGCGGCAAATTCTTTCCTGGCCACCAAGATCTCCTTTATCAACGAAATCTCTCGCCTCTGTGACGCCTATGGCGCTGATGTGGAAGAAGTTCGCAGTGGCATCGGCAGTGACAGCCGCATTGGCTACAAGTTCATCTATCCCGGAGTGGGCTATGGTGGCAGCTGTTTCCCTAAAGACATCAAAGCCCTGATACATATGTCCTCCCAGGTGGGTTTTGACAGCCGCATTCTGAAAGCTGTGGAAGCCGTGAATACAGATCAAAAAAAGCTATTGATCGAAAAGGTGATCTTGCACTTTGGCGAAGACCTGAGCGGCCTGAACCTTGCCATCTGGGGACTCTCTTTCAAACCCCAAACCGATGATATGCGCGAAGCCCCCTCGATCGTGATTATAAACGCCCTTTTGGAGGCCGGAGCCAGGATCAAAGCCTTTGATCCCATAGCCATGGACCAGGCCCGCAAGATCTTTGGCGATAGAGCCGGACTCACACTCTGCGCCAGCGAATATGACGCCCTCAATGAAAGTGACGCCATGCTGCTGATCACCGAATGGCGGCAATTCCGCTACCCTGATTTTGAACGCATGATAAAGCTGATGAAACAGCCGGTGATCTTTGATGGACGCAATCAGTATGATCCGTCTCAGGTAAGAGAGCTGGGCTTTACTTATTACGGAATTGGCAGGCCTTAGATAGGTTCTTTTTGCGCAGTGCTACTTATTTGACACCGCGCGTAAAACTCACCCACTTGCCCAAAGCATCGATAGACAGACTATCTGTTCTGGCCAAAGCTCTGGGATAAAAGAGATATCCCTGCTTGGTAGCGGAAGGCAAGAGTTCCCCAAAGCTGAAGTAATTGGCCAGCAGTTCATAGTACTCATCCTTTAGCTTTTGACGTTCATCCACCACGGAGGGCGGCTCCCCAAAAGGGTCTTGCCACTGACTAAAATACATCCGGTCCCGGGCATCATCCAGCACATAAGACAGCGGGATATGATCATACTGCTGACCCTTGGCCAGGATGGCAAAAGCGGTGGCAGGAATCTCCAGTTTCTTTGAGCTGATATTCTTCAGTTGCACATAGATAGCAAAGAAATCTGGATTCTGACCATATCGAGAGCCCCGATAGCTTTCTGGACGCAGGGCAATCTGCAGACTATCAGTGCGCAGCACGATATACCCTTCTTCCAGATGATAATCCCCCGGCACAGGCTGCCAAGCCTTCATAGCGCAGGCAGCCAGTACCAGAGTGAACAGACTAATCGTCAGTATCTTCAGTAGAGTCTGAATCGTTTTCATCGTCCATATCTTCATAAAAGTCTCCGATCATGTCTTCTTCATAGTCATCATCTTCTTCTTCGACTTTTATATTCTTGGTTTTAGTTGGATCAAATCTGGGAGCTTTCTTGATAGCTTCCACTTCTTTATCCAGAGTATCATCATCCGTCTCTTCGGGGGGAACACAGGTGATATCATGCACCCTGTCTCCCTTGGTGAGATTGATCAGACGTACGCCTTGGGTATTGCGGCTGATTACGGAGATGTCCTTCACGGCCTGGCGGATGATCATGCCATCATGGGTGATAATCATCAGATCGTCTTCATCGGTCACCAAAAGCAAGGAAGCCAGATGGCCGTTGCGCTTGCTGGTCTTCAGAGTGATCACACCCTTGGAACCGCGTTTGGTGGTAGGATAGCTGGCGATATCGGTGCGTTTGCCATAGCCATGTTCGCTCACTGCCAGGATGGTGGCTGAGTTTGGATCGTCACTTTCCGTCATTTGCTCGGTGGTTACCAAGGCCATGGAGATCACATAATCCCCTTCTCTGAGGCTGATCCCTTTCACGCCACGGGCTACTCTGCCCAGGCTGCGGATATTCTCTTCGCTGAAGCGATTGCAGTAGCCATTGTGGGTGGCCAGGAGGATGTCGTCTGTACCTTGAGAGATTTTGGCATCGATGAGTTCATCACCTTCCATCAGTCGGATGGCGCGGATGCCGCTTTTGCGCGGACGGGAATAGGCAGTAAGATCTGTCTTCTTGATGAGGCCGCGTCTGGTGCACATCACGATGTGTTGATCTTCCCCAAAGTCCTTCAGGGTCACAAAGGCTCTGATCTTCTCACCTTCGACAAATTTCACCAGATTCACTATCGCTTTACCGCGGGCGGTGCGGCTGGCTTCAGGGATCTCATAGACCTTGAGCCAGTGACACATACCGTGATCGGTAAAGAGCAGAATATAGGAATGCGCGGAGGCCACAAAGAGATACTGAATGAAATCAGCATCCTTCAGGTTTGAGGAGTTCAGTCCTTTTCCACCCCGCATTTGTACTTTGTAAGTATCCACAGGCAGACGCTTTACGTAGCCGTCATGAGAGATGGTAACCACCATCATATCATCGGCAATGAGGTCTTCCATATTAAAGCTGCCACCCTGGCCTTCCATGATGGTAGTGCGGCGCGCATCACCAAACTTATCCTTGATTTCCTGAGTCTCTTCTTTCACCACGCGCATACGTTCGTCGCGGCTGGCCACCAGGCTCTTTAGATAATCGATGAGTTTCTTGAGTTCATTGTATTCAGTTTCGATCTTCTCCAGTTCCATGCCGGTAAGGCGTTGCAGCCTCATATCCAGGATGGCTTTTGCCTGAATCTCGGAGAGACCGAATTTCGCTTGCAATTGTTCATTTGCCTCCACTGGATTCTTGGAAGCGCGGATGGTGGCGATCACTTCATCCAGATGATCCAGAGCGATGCGGAAGCCTTCCAGGATATGCATCCTGGCCTCAGCATTGCGCAGCTCAAATTCGGTGCGTCTGAGCACTACGTCATGGCGGAATTCGATGAAGTTTGTGAGCATGTCTTTCATGTTCACCACTTGCGGGATTCCGTCTATCAGGCAGAGGTTGATCACGCCGAAGGTGGATTGCAATTGCGAATACTTATAGAGCAGATTCAGCACCACGTGGGCAGAGTGGTTGCGTTTCACAATGATCACCACGCGCATGCCATCCCGTCCGGATTCATCACGAATATCGCTGATGCCTTCGATCTTTTTGTTTTTAACCAACTCCACCATGCGGGCTATGAGTAGCGAGGTGCTTACCTGATAAGGGATAGAGCGGATGATGATCTGTTCGCTTTCATTGGGCATCACTTCCACTTCAGCTTCACCGCGCACCAGGAGTCTGCCGCGTCCGGTCTCAAAGTAGTCTTGGATACCATCTGTACCCAGCACCACGCCTCCCATGGGGAAGTCCGGGCCCTTGATATATTGCAAGAGATCCAGAGGCTGAAGTTCAGGATTATCGATGAGTGCGATGATGGCATCGGAGATTTCAGAGAGATTGTGCGGCGCCATATTGGTAGCCATACCCACTGCGATACCGGAGGAGCCATTGATCAGGAGATTGGGAATCCGGCTGGGGAATACGGTGGGCTCTTTGCGGGTGTCATCGTAGTTCTGTTTGAAATCTACGGTGTCTTTTTCCAGCTCGGCCATCAGCTCCAGGGTGATCTTTTGCATACGGGCTTCCGTATAACGCATGGCTGCAGGCGGATCGCCATCTATGGAGCCAAAGTTTCCCTGTCCATCGATGAGCTGATAGCGCATATTCCAGGGCTGGGCCAGGCGTACGAGGGTGGGGTAAACCACCTGTTCACCGTGGGGATGGTAGTTTCCCGAGGTATCACCGGCGATCTTGGCGCACTTTCTAAAGTGGCCACCAGGTGTAAGATTCAGCTCGTGCATAGCGAATATAATACGTCTTTGAGAAGGCTTGAGCCCGTCCCGGATATCCGGTAAGGCACGCGCTACGATCACGCTCATGGAATAGTCCAAATAAGCCTGTTTAAGGTGTTCTTCGATTTGAGTGGGGATTATTCTATTATGATTATCAGACATTTAATACTCCATTATACATCAAGGTTTTTTACATAGCGGGCATTCGCTTGGATAAATTCACGGCGAGGTTCTACTTCATCACCCATCAGGATGGTAAACATACGGTCTGCTTCGATGGCGTCGTCCAATCTCACTGCGATCATTTGCCTGTATTGGGGGTCCATGGTGGTTTCCCACAATTGATCGGCATTCATTTCACCCAGACCTTTGTAGCGTTGCACGATCACGCCCTTATCGCCAAAATCAAGGATGGCTTGATTGCGCTCTTCTTCGCTATAGACATACTGTTTTTGCTTGCCTTTACGCACCAGGAAAAGAGGCGGCATGGCGATATACAGATGCCCTTCTTCGATCACGGGGCGCATATAACGGTAGAAGAAAGTCATCAGCAGTGTGCTGATATGAGCGCCATCCACGTCCGCGTCCGCCATGATGATGACCTTGTGATAGCGCAGCTTGGTCACATCAAAATCCTGACCCACACCGGCTCCCAGAGCCAGGATGATGGGCTGGATCTTGTCGTTATTCAGCACCTTATCCACGCGGGCTTTTTCGGTATTCAGCATCTTGCCCCAGAGTGGCAGGATAGCCTGGTAAGCGCGGTCCCTTCCCTGCTTGGCAGAGCCTCCAGCGGAGTCTCCCTCCACCAGGAATATTTCGGTCTGAGCGGGATCGGAGATGCTGCAATCTGCCAGTTTCCCTGGCAGTGAGCCGCTTTCCAATACGGATTTTCTACGGGTGAGATCACGCGCCTTGCGGGCGGCTTCACGGCTGCGGGCTGCCATCACGCTTTTGAGGGCGATGTTTTTCGCGACAGCGGGATTCTCTTCAAAGAATACGGTGAGGTTTTCATACACGGCAGAGTGCACCACGCCTTCCACATCGGAATTCTGGAGCTTGGTCTTGGTCTGCCCTTCAAACTGAGGATTGATCAATTTTACAGAGATCACAGCGGTGAGTCCCTCACGGATATCTTCGCCGGAAGGGTTGATCTTCTCATTTTTCAGTAGATCATAAGCTTTGATATAAGCATTGACCGCAGTGGTAAGGCCACGTTTGAAGCCCGAAAGGTGGGTACCACCCTCGATGGTATTGATGTTATTGGCAAAGCTGAAGATATTTTCCTGATAGCCTTCATTGTACTGGACGGCTACTTCCACTTCCATGTCTTCTTTGATGGATTCCACGTGGATCGGCTTCGGGTAAAGCGGCTTTTTGTTCTGATTCAGATATTCCACAAAGCTGCTGATGCCGCCGTCATACTTGAAATCATGCACACGGTCGGAACGTTCGTCTTTGAGCACGATGCGCACTCCCTTATTGAGGAAGGCCAGCTCTCTGAGCCTGGTGGTGAGGTAGTCAAAGCTAAAGGTCGTGGTCTCAAAGATGGTGGAATCCGGGCAAAAGCTGATCACAGTTCCCCGGCGCTTGGAATCGCCCAAAATCTGAAGTCCGGAAACCGGGATGCCCTTTTCAAAGCGCATCATATATTCTTTGCCGTTGATATGCACGCGGGCTTCCAGCCATTCGGACAGGGCATTTACCACAGATACGCCCACGCCATGCAGACCGCCGGATACTTTGTAGGAATTCTGGTCGAATTTCCCTCCGGCATGCAGCACGGTGAGCACCACCTGCAAAGCCGGCACCCCCATTTCCTTTTGGATGTCAACGGGGATTCCGCGGCCGTTATCGTCCACTTCAATATTGCCAGCGGCAGTAATGGTCACTTTGATCAGATCGCATTCTCCGGCCAGCGCTTCGTCGATAGAGTTATCAACTACTTCATAGACAAGGTGATGAAGGCCGCGTTCACTGGTCCCCCCGATATACATCGCGGGACGTTTGCGAACTGCCTCCAAGCCCTTGAGTACTTTGATATTACTCGCAGTATAAGTGTTGTTTGACATAATCTATTGTCTCCTATTAGTTTAGAACCGTCATATGTCCGAGGCTGTAGCCCCAGTTAGTTGGAAGCTCTTGCAAGCCTCCTTATCTTGTTGCCAGTTAAAATCATAGGCCTATCTTGTCAAGAACTTTCTATAAATAATTTGGGCTTCTAACTACCTATGAAATCAAGCGATTGCAGATTCCCCTAAAAACTACTTTTTCTGCGCTTTATCATGCTCCCTCCCATGCACTTTAAAACTCCCCCGCCAAGAACCCCAAAACGAAGAACTCCCCCCACTCCCTAAAACCCTAATCTGTGAAATCTGTGCGATCTGTGAGAGCCCCCAAAACCAAGAACTCCCGAACTAAGAACCAAGAACTCCCGAACTAAGAACCAAGAACTCCCACACCTCCCTTACTTGACACTTGCCAAATATCCCAGTCCGCTTATATTTATATGAAAGACATTATTACCTATATCCTGGAGGAATAATATGGCGAAATATCTTATAGTTGGCGGAGTAGCGGGTGGAGCCACCACCGCAGCCCGTCTCAGACGTTTGGACGAACATGCTGAGATCATTATGTTCGAGCGCGGAAAGTACATCTCTTATGCAAATTGCGGTTTACCCTATTACATAGGTGGAGTTATCGCAGATCGGGATCGCCTCTTTGTGCAGACCCCAGAAAGTTTCAAAGCCCGGCTCAATATCGATGTGCGCATCCAGGAAGAAGTGATGAGCATAGACCGCGGGGCCAAAACCGTCCTTGTACACAAGGCAGACGGCACAGAGTATTACGAAGACTACGATAAACTGGTGCTTTCCCCTGGCGCAGAGCCGCTCAGACCCCCCATTCCAGGCATTCAGGATGAAGTGATTTTCACCATGAGAAATGTGCCGGATACAGACAAGATCAAAGACTATGTGGACAAGCATCAGGTCAAGCATGCGGTGATCGTGGGCGCTGGATTCATCGGGCTGGAGATGGCGGAAAACCTTCACCATCTTGGCATCAAAGTCACCATCGTAGAGATGGCAGAGCAGGTCATGACTCCTCTGGATTATGAAATGGCCGCGGCTGTGCATCAGCACCTCAAGACCAAGAATGTGGAATTTTATCTCAAAGATGGAGTGGGCTCTTTTGTCCGTGAAAAGAACGGCCTGCAAGTGCGCTTGAAAAGTGGACGCTCCCTGCCCACCGATATGGTGATCCTTTCCATTGGCGTGCGTCCGGACAGCAAACTGGCTGAAGAAGCAGGGCTGGATTTGGGCCTCAACAAAGGCATCCGGGTCAATGAATATTTGCAGACCAGCGATGAAGATATCTACGCACTGGGCGATGCCATAGTTTTCCCCAGTCCCATCACGGGGGAGGAAAGCCTTACCTATCTGGCCGGCCCCGCCAATAAACAAGGCAGGATAGTGGCAGATAACATCGTAGGCGGCAATGTTCGCAAATACAAGGGTAGCATCGCCACCGCGATTGCCAAGGTCTTTGACATCACCGTGGGCGCCACCGGAATCTCCGAAAAAGTCCTCAAGAAATCCAATATCCCCTATATCTCCTCCATTATCTCTGCCAGCTCCCATGCCGGATACTATCCCGATGCCCTGCCCATGACCATCAAGATCGTTTTTGCCCCCGATACCGGCAAGCTCTTGGGCGCGCAGGTAGTGGGCTTTGATGGAGTGGACAAACGCATAGATATGCTGGCTCACATCCTCAAACACGGTGAAACCATCTATGAAATGCAGGAGATCGAACACGCCTATGCCCCACCTTATTCCAGCGCCAAAGACCCAGTCCAGGTAGCCGGATTGGTGGCAGAAAACATCATTACGGGAATGGTAAAAATCGTGCATTGGGATGAGATCCGCAATCTGAATCTGCAAGATCTGGTCTTACTGGATGTCAGAACCCCAGACGAAGTGGCTCTCGGCAGCATCGAAGGCCATATCAATATAGAGGTGGATGATATCCGTGCCCATCTGGATGAGATCCCCAAAGACAAGAAGATCATCGTCTTCTGCGGCACCGGCGCTCGCTCCTATATAGCTGCGCGCATCCTCATGCAACATGGCTTTGATGAAGTTTACAATCTCAGCGGCGGCTACATCACCTATGAGACAGCCACCCAAAAGCAGAGCAATGAAGACATCTTCGCCGGCGACTATGTGGGCAAGGACGACCATATTTATCAAGGCAAAGACCCCTGCGCACCTCTCTCCCAGGCCACAATAATTGATGTGGATGCCTGCGGACTCCAGTGCCCCGGCCCCATCATGCGCCTGAAACAGGAAATGGATAAAATCAATGATGGCGACGTCCTGGTTATCGCAGCCACAGATCCCGGCTTTGCCAAAGACGTGCAATCCTGGT
>JAJBAY010000047.1 GCA_020532515.1 Candidatus Cloacimonadota bacterium
AGGGCTTTGAACATGAGCCCGAATCCAACTATAAAACCTGTGAAAGATTGGAAAATGTAGTCCCCACGAAAAATTGAAGTCCTTGCGGGACAGCTATATAACTACTCAAAGTGGTAAAGTTGGGTTATATCTTGCAGCAGGGATACCGTGGAGATGACGTGGAGATAGCAGGGAAAAATGCTCTGATCTCCACGGCATCTTGAGCATATTTTATGCGCCATGGACACTGCAAGAAATGAGCTACCCACCCAGTTTGCAGGAGAGCCAGATTTTGTAGCGCTGGCTTGAGGGCTTTTCGAAATGGGAAGGTTGGGAGGAACAGATGGATGGTATTTATGGGCAGGGCAAGATCAGGGCATCCTCTAAACCCTCTAAACCCTCTAAACCCTCTAAACTTGATGTAGGCGCTACAAAGAGCGCCACTACGCTAAAACCCTAAAACGTTAAAGCGCTAAAACTGAATATCTATTTCTGTAGCCAGGTAAAGCCGCAGGCTTTGCTGGATTTGTGCTGGATGATCTTGTCTTTTAGTTCTGCTTTGATGGTCTCATCGCGGGAATGTTCCACGATGATCACGCCATCTGGCTTCAGGATATCTTGCTCGAAGATGCTTTGCAGAGTGGGATTTACCAGACTTTTATCATAAGGCGGATCCAGGAAAATGATGTCATATTTTTGGGTACAGGTTTTCAGGTAGGAATCAACTTTTTTGCGGTAGAGGTGGCAGTCTTCCCCGCATCCTATAAGCTGGATATTGCCCAAGAGGGTGGCGATGGCAGGGGAGGCAAATTCCACAAAATCCACCCAAACTGCCCCGCGGGAAAGGGCCTCCAAGCCCAAGGCGCCGGTTCCGGCAAAAAGGTCAAGCACGCGTTTGCCCTCAAAATCCTGATAGGTGCTGAAGATCATTTCGCGGTTGTAGTCTGTGGTCGGTCTGGTGCTACGTCCCGGGACTGAGGCCAGTTTACGTTTTTTATATTTGCCGGCGATGATGCGGATCATGTTCTTTTAGCAAATCTGCGGCCATAGCCGGGGACTTTTATCTCGAGCTGTACGGCTTTGGGCTTGAACCTCGGGCAGGTGAGCAATTGCACCTCTTTGTTTTGTTTGCACAGGCGCGTGCAGCGCTCACAGACTTTATTGTAGCTGGGGAGGTCTTTGGCCATAGTCAGGCTTTGGGATTCTGCAAATCCACAAAAAGGCTGATCAGATCTGCAAGATGGATCTCGCTGAGCAGCTGATTTTTGTCGTAGCGGGAAAGGATGGTGATGAGGAGGTCGCCCACGGTGAGCTCGGAAAAGTTGTCGCTCAAACTGATCAGATTGAGCTGAGCCTGCTTTTCGATCTCAGCGAGTACCAAAGACAGAGCGTCGAGTTCGGATTCTTCGCCCAGGATATCATCCTCATCAAAGATTAGTTCGCTTTCCTGGATGCCTTCTCCCAGCTTTTGCATGGTGATGGACATATTGTCAAAGCCCTGATGGCTGATGATCTTCAGATAAGCCAGCTCCTCGGGTGTGAAGAGTTTTTCGATCCGGGGATCATAGCGATTCGAAGGATCATTCAAAATCCGGGCGTGCAGATCTTCGATCTTCTCCCTGATGGCAGGTGAAGCATCGGTTTGGGCGATCAGCTCATAGGTGGCCAAAGCGTCAAAGAATTGACTCTGCTCTTCAAAGAGCTTGGCCAGGGTAACAGTCGGCGTCCAACTTAGTCCAGGTGTCTTCATTTTTACTCCCCAAATTTCAAAATTCAGAATCCACTAAATGTCGTGGGCATTTTGTGTCAATAGCTTTGTTCTTGGTTTAAGAGGGGCGATAGGGCTGAGGAGGTTTAGAGGGTTATTCGGTGCGGAGGCGGGACAGATTCTTCTCAAGGGTGATCTGGCCGATTCCTTTTACATTGGTCAAATCCTCAGGCGAGGAAAAGGGGCCATGTTCCGTGCGATAATCTATGATAGCCTGGGCTTTGACGGGGCCGATTCCGCTGAGGCTGCAGAGCTCTTCCAAGGCTGCAGTATTGATATTTACAGGGGCGGTTGAGCTTGCTTTTGAGCTGGATTTGTGAGCCCGGGAGGAAGCGGAAGAAGAAGGTACAGCCACCAGAGAATCGCCAAAAACCAGCAAATGAGGATAGCAGCGCTGATAGGTCTTGATACCGATGCCGGAGACCTTGGTGAGTTCATTGACACTGCGAAAAGGGTGCTGCTGCCGGTAGCTGATAATGTCGTCCGCCCGTTTGGAGCCGATCCCGGGTAGGGCCATAAGTTCTGCCTTGGTGGCGCTGCGGATATCGACGATGAGGGCAGTGTCCTCTTCCAGATCCACCAGCAGGCTATCGGAAAGAGCAGGAGGCTGCACTTTAGCCTGGTATCCGGTGAGCTGCAAGGCTGAACCCAGGATCAGGAAGGCTACGATAACCAGGAGAATGCGCTGTTCATCAGGGCTAAAAAGCCAGGAAAAGGGGTTTTTCATGATTCTGTCCGGGGCACCACAAAGACCGCTTCCGCTTCGGCATAAATTCCGCTCTCGTCTGAAATGCTGGCGGCAGTGCTGATGATTCTGGTTTTGGCTTTGGTGATCCAGCCTTTGATCTGGACCCGCTGTCCGGAAGTGAGGGCTTTGCGGTAAGAGATTGAGAGCTTGGCTGTTACAGCAATCTTTCCGCTTTGAATGATCGCTTTGGCCATCACTTCATCCAAGAGCGTGGAGAGGATGCCGCCATGCACCACGCCCGGATATCCTTCAAAGACTTCGTCCACGGCCAGAGTGGCATAAGCAGCACCGGACTCATCGTAGCTAAAATCTATCTTGAGGCCGATGGGATTGGCCTTGCCGCAGACAAAACAGCGATCGTACTTCTCTTCTGCCATGAGTTATTCCTTGCTTAAGGCCTCTATTTGGAAGCTGAGACTTTCTTCTAATGAGTAGCTGAAGCCCACCACGTGCCAGGCGATGTTCCCAGCCTTATCAATGATGGTGAAATGGGGAATACCGTTTACACCATAGGCTTCTGAAATTTCGGGAGTCCCTTCCAGATAGGTCATGTTAAAGCCTTTGCTCTTGAAATAAGTCTTGCCATCCTCGATATTGCGCTCCATCACATTCACCGAAAACACTTCCACCCCCTGGGGCATTGCTTCCTGCATCCATTTACTGAGGGTGGGCATTGCCATCTTGCAGGGGCTGCACCAGGAGGCCCAAAAATCCAGAATCACGATCTTGCCTTTGAGATCCTCAAGTTTGTAGAGCTTACCTTCAAGGTCTTGCAGCTCCCAAGCTGGAGCAGGAAGGCTTTGCCGGTCTTTGAGAGCTTCTGCTTTACGGGCTTTTGCACCCTTGTCCCAGGTGACTTTTGCCTTTTTGAGCAGAGCTTTCCAGCGGCGATGATCATGAAGTTGAGCAAACTCGTTACTCTTGCTAAGATACATGTAATCAACGTCTTTGGAGCTAGCATACACGCTCAGTGCATCCAGAGCGCTTTCTTTGCGGTCGTTTTCCAAATAAAGGCCAGCGATGATCCGGCTCAAATCCGGATTGGTCTTGAGCTGGGGGTTTTCGGCAAGATGGTTGTCCAAAGCAGCAATACCCTCGCTTTTCACACGGAATCTCATGATAAAATATTCTGTGTTCAGCTCTGCCTCTGCCGGACTCATTCTGCCAGATTCCTGAGCATCATCCATCACGATGCCGATCAAAAGGGCATAGAGATTCAGGTCCTTGGTTCTCAGCGTAAACTCTTCGATTTGCTGCATATTACTGCTGATAGCCTGGGGGTCCGAAACCTTGTCCAGAGCTACGGAAGCTTTCTTGAGTTCCTGACCGTCTTTGTAAGCATAAAAGATCGCAATATTCAGATAAGCATCTGCTCCAAAAAGCTTTAGGCCTTGCTCTACCTGATCCACATCCTTGTAGAATTGCGGGCTTTTGAGGTAAGTCTCGCTACCTCCCTGGGAGATGGTCTCGGTAAGATTCACCGCGATAATACGATAGCCCCAATAGAAGGTGGGGAAATCCTGAATCAGCTTGCGGGCTGCTGCCATCTGAGCTTCACCGTCTTTCATGCGGATGCTGAGATAGATGTATTCGGGATTTTGGGGATTCTGCTGTAATAATGCCTCGTAATGCGCCTGCATGGCCTCTGGATTCACATTGCTCCATAGGCTTTGGAGGAGGCGATGGTCTTCCAGGGAGAGTTCTTGATCTTTGAAGTCTGCGATGAGTTGCTCCAAGACTTCGGGACTATTTTGGTTGGCCATGAAAGCCTGCTGAAAATCGTCGATGGGAGCGGTCCAGAGGCTGCTGCTGAGGACGATGATAAGGCTGGCCAGTATTATCCACTTTGACTGCATGATTTCTCCTCCTATGCAGGGTATGTTGCGGTTTGCGGCGTAGGCAGACCGTTGGGGCGGACTCTGTTCCGCTTTGAGTACCGGGTTTTTATCGATTCTAACTTTCATCTGTGCTTGTTGCGAAGCTCACTGTGTAGGCGCAGCGGAGTCCGCCACTACTGGTTTTGGTAGGCTTCGATTTCTTTGCGTTCTTTATCAAAGCCCGCTTTCCCCATCAAGGCGTAAGTGGCAATCTTGCCATCTTCCACTCCGGGTTGATCCAGAGGGTTGATATTGAGGAGCTTACCGGTAAATACGGTCTGAATCTCATACATCATAATGGCCGCACCGAGGTTTTCGGCATTGATTTCTGGAAAGATTAGATTGGCATTGGGACGATGAGCCTTGCAGAGCGCATATTCGGTGGCCAGGCGTTCGGCGTTCAGGAGCTGCGAGAGCTTCTTGCCACCCAGATAGTTCACCTCTCCCCGCTCCGGATGGATATTCGGGATTACATAGTCGTGATTCCACTTTTCCACTGTGAGGAAGGTGATCACCTTGTCATTGGGGCCTTGAGTATAAAGCTGGATTTGGGAATGTTGATCTGTGGTTCCCAAGGCTTTGACGGGGGTCTGCCCCACGTAGATTTCCCGGCCGCTCAGGTCATAACGCTTGCCCAGGCTCTCAGCCCAAAGCTGGCGATACCAATCCGCAAAGTCGTATAAAGAATTGCTATAGGGCATCATCACGCTGATGTTTTTGCCCTCCCGCATATAAAGGAAATGCAGGAGACCATTCAGCAGAGGCGGATTTTGGGTGATGTCTTTGGTTTCACTTATCTCGCGCATCCCGGCAGCGCCCTTCAGCAGCGCTTTGATATCGATTCCTGCAAAGGCGGAGGAAAGCAGGCCGACATCCGTGAGTACGGAAAATCTTCCGCCCACGTTGTCTGGCACGACAAAAGAGGCAAAGCCTTCTGTCTTCACCACCTGGCGCAGGAAGCCCTTTTCTTTGTCTGTGGTGATGATCATGCGTTTCTGATAATCCCCAGGGAATTTCCGCTTGAGGATATCCAGCACGATCATATAGCCAGACATGGTTTCCGCGGTGGTACCGCTTTTTGTAACCACATTAAAGACCGTCTTTCCCAGGTCAAGCTCAGACAGGATTTCGTGCAGATACACGGGATCCACATTGTCATAGACATAGACTTTGCGTTTGAGCCTGGCCTCGGTCTTCAGGGCGTTGTACAGGGCTTTGTTGCCCAAAGCGCTGCCGCCGATGCCCAGGACCACCATGTTTTCAAATTTGGGGTCCAGAGCAGCTACAAAGTCGGTGATCCGGGTGGTATCCTGTTCGGGAAGGTCGTAAAAGCCCAGAATATCGGCTTTGCGATCGGACAAAATCTCCTCTCTTGCGGATTTTACCATACCCGCAAAATCCACCAGCCTGGAGCTGGGAATAGCGGTCTTCAAATACGGGTTTGCCAGAAGATTACGATGTTCAAAGCGGATCATGAGAATCTCTCCTATTTAAGAATAATAAGTTTTTAAAGTGCGATAGACCAATTCATTCACCTTGGGCAAAGAAGTGGAAAAGTCGAAGTCTTTGACGATCATCTGCAGCTTCTCATCACAATTGCGGACTACTGCTTTGATCTCATAATAAACTGCAGCATTTACGCTGAGTTCCCTCACGCCCATGCCGATCAGAAGCGGGATATACTCCCGAATGGAAGCCATTTCACCGCAGATGGATACCGGGGTATCATGCTTGGCAGCGTTTATGACGGTGGTTTGGATCAATTTCAGGACGGCGGGATGATGTTGGACAAAATAGCTACTGACGGCTTCATTGTTACGATCTACCGCCAAGGTGTATTGCACCAGATCGTTGGTACCGATGGACAGGAAATCGCACTCACGAGCCAGAGCATCAGAACTCAAGGCGGCAGAGGGAATCTCAATCATCGAGCCCACCGGAATTTCAGCATTGTAGGGGATCTCTTCTTCATAAAGCTCATCGATGCAATGCCCCAGGATCCGTTTGGCCTCCAAAAAGTCATTCACATCAATGATCATGGGAAACATAATGCGGATGCTGCCATGAGTCGCGGCGCGCAGGATGGCTCTGAGCTGAGTGCGCAAAAGCTGCGGATGAGCCAGGGAAAAGCGGATACCACGATTGCCCAGATTAGGGTTTTCTTCTTTGGGTGAAGGAATCAGATGCGAGATTTTGTCTCCGCCCAGGTCAAAGGTGCGGATGGTGAGCGGCCTCGGGGCAATCTTGGCTGCCATCTCGCTATAGACCTTATACTGCTCCTCTTCGGAAGGCAGATGATCAGAAGACAAAAAGAGAAATTCGGTGCGGAAGAGCCCCACCCCGCTGCTGTTTAGCTCGTTCACCTGATCGATTTCGAGGGGCAGGCCGACATTGAGGGCTATATCGATCTGATGGCCGTCCTTAGTAAGGCTTTCAAGATCTTTGAGCAGCAGTTCTTTTTGCCGGATCAGCTCCCGTTTCTTTTGCTGTTGCGCAAATGCTTCCAGCGCTTTTTGATCGGGCTGGCTGATTACGGTGCCGCTTTCGCCATCCACAATGATGTAATCCCCTTCCTTGATATACTTTTCCAGGTCTTCCAGGTTTGAGACACAGCCAATATTCAGGGCGCGGCTGAGGATCGCCACATGGGAAGTGTAGCTTATCCCATTACACAGATAAGCTCTTACTTGCTGTTTGCTGAGCAGAGATATTTCGCTGGGGCCGATCTCGGCAAAGATGGGGATACTTTCTGCATCCAGCCCGGCAAAGAGATCGAGCTCCTGGGGCAGCACCTTGTGTAAGAGGCGCTTCTTCACATCTTCAAAATCTATGGCCCGTTGGGAAAACATCTCGTTTTCCATACCTTGGAAGAAGATAATGGCCTTTTCAAAAGCCAAGTCTATGGCTTTGGCCACATTATGCAAGTCTTGTGTGATAGCCTGAGTGATCTGCTCTTTCAATTCCGGATCGGCGATAATCTCCAGATGGGTGCCGAGTATTTCCTTTTCACTATCGCTGATCTGCTCTGCCTTCAGATAATCCTGCAGTTCTGAGCGGCTCTGTTCCAGGATATCATTTAGTCTTGTCAGCTCTGCCTTGCTTTGCCCTTTTGAAATGCTGTGCGCAGGAATCTCGTATTTGCTGGTTTTGATGTACTTGGCTTTGCCGAAAGCGAGTCCTTTGGCAATGCCTGTGCCCTTAAGGGTTTTCATTTAACTCCCCAAAGCCTGATGAGATCATCCCTGAGATCTCGTCGATCAGATACTCTTCATCCACTCCATCCGCGATCAATTCTATGGTGCTGCCACATTCGGCAGCCAGCATCATCACGCCCATTATGCTTTTACCATTGATCGTAGTGCCATCTTTTTCAATGTGAAATTCAGAGCGATATTTTGTTGCAGCACGAACTACCAACGCGGAAGGACGTGCATGTAGCCCCATCTTATTCGCTATTTTCACTTTCTTGCGAATCATCGTCCATCTTCTTTTGCATGGTTTTTCTGCGGATTTCGTCGTGAATCTTCTGGCTAAAATCCTCGGCGGCGTCATATCCGGCACCTTTGAGGATCATATTCATAGCCGCAACTTCCACGATCACAGAGACGTTTTTCCCCGGAGAAACGGGGAGGTAGATAATGGGTATCTTCACACCCAGATGCTCGGCATAAGTATTGGACAATCCGATGCGTTCGTAGTCCATATTCTCTTGCCAGGGCATGAGTTCCATCTGCATATCGATAGTTTTGAGGCGCCGGGTGCGTTCGATGCCAAACATGCGTTCCACATTCACAAAGCCCACTCCCCGGATCTCCATAAAGTGCCCAAATTCGCGTCCGGGTTTGCCGATCAATTGATCATTCAGATACCTCAGCGTGATGAGATCATCGCCCACCAGAGAGTGCCCGCGGTGTACCAGATCCAGAGCGCATTCACTCTTCCCAATCCCGCTTTTGCCGGTGATCAGGATTCCCTGGCCAAAGACATCCACCAGCGTGGCGTGAATGGTCTTTTCCAGGGCAAATATATCCTGCATATAGCGGGTAAGATGTTGGATCAGATTGATGGTGGAAAGGCGGCTGGAAAGCAGCGCGACGTTCAGATCGTTGGCCAGATATTCCACCACTGGAGGCAGCGTGAGCCCCTTGGAGATGATGATGCAGGGGATCTCGGTCTGCAGCATATCTCGCATCCGCGAAACCAGATCATCCTCTGTAAGGGACTGCAGATAGCGTATTTCAGTCTCGCCAAAGACCTGAATCCGCTCCGCAGAAAATACTTCCAAGTAGCCTGCCAGAGCCAGTCCCGGCCTGTTTACATGTGGAGAATTGATCTTCTTGGCAAGAGTCTGGGGCTCTGTGACCAGCGATAAAGCAAGGTCTTTCTTCTTGGCATCAAAGAAGTCTCGAACGGTAATTTCTTTCATAGTATCCTTTTTGCCCCCTGTCCTCTCCCAAAGCGGGAGAGGACAACAGGCCTGTTTTGGCAGCCAGCGGGAGCATGCCCCCAAACGGCTACCGGATCACTGTATTTAGGGCTCAAAGAGCGTGAAATTCACCTTGTCTTTTTTTACCAATACGTTGATGCGGTCTGTTTCGATATTTCTGAAGATAAAGAAGTCTTCTTTTACTGCATCCATCTTCTCTATGGCTTCGGTGATGTCCAGTGGTTCGGTCACCACGCGTTTAGTTTTAACGGTTGTACGTACACGGTCAGTTTGGCTTACAGTGAAATCGGAGGTCCTGGAGAAGTCGTCGAAATGCTCTTTCAGAGCGCGCTTCTGATGGTCTGTCACCCGATCTTTAAGCTTCTTGATCTGAGCTTCCATCCTTTCCACGCCGGTATCGATGGAAAGGTACATATCCATCTCCTCGGCTTGGGATTGCAGACTGAATTTGCCGGCATGCATGGAGAGTTCGCAGATATTGCGGTTGTTTTCCAAGGCAAGCGTTACATGGACGGCAACGATCTGATCAAAGTACTTCTTCAGTTTCAGACAAGAGCTTTCCACATAGTCCCGGATTGCTTTAGTAAGTTCGAAGTGGCGTGCTGTAATGGTAATTTGCATGGTTATCCTCCTGTTATATTTTGTGAATAGAGAGGTTTCGCAGATCTTCCACGGATTCCATAATTGCTTCTGACAGGGTAGGATGAGCAAAAACGATATCCTCCACGGATTCTGCAGTCATATTATTTGAGATCATGATGGCGCCCTGGGCAATGAGTTCTGCCGCATGCGGCCCGATGATGTGCATTCCCACCAGAGAGCCCGTGTCTTTGCGGGCAATGCTTTTCACAAAGCCTTGGGTTGCAGACATCGCCATAGCCTTTCCGCTGGCAGAAAAGGGGAATTTGCCGATTATGATCTCGCCATAAGTATCTTTTGCTTGAAGCTCGGTGAGCCCCACCGAAGCTATTTCGGGATCGGTAAAGGTGCACCTGGGTATATTTGCATAGTTCAAAACTGTGGTGGGCTTGGCAGTGCCCAGGATAAGGGAAGCAATATGCTCCACAGCCAAAAGTCCCTGTTTGCTGGCAGTATGCGCCAGCTGCATTTTGTCGGTCACATCGCCAATGGCGTAGATGCCAGAGGCAGAAGTTTGCATGCTGTCGTCGATGGCAATTGCCCGGCGCTCCATGCTCAGCTCAAAGCCTTGGGTTTCGATCCCAAAGCTGGGTCCACGTCCCACCGCCATCAGGACTTTCTCCGCTCGGATTTCGCTGTCATTGTTGAGTTTCAGGATCATCTCCTTATCGCCCTTTTCAATGCTTTCCACTCCGGTTTTAGTCATGATCTTGATGCCGGATTTCTTCAGCATGAGGGGAATGCGTTTGGAGATTTCCTCATCTTCCAAAGAGAGCAATCTGGGCAGGAATTCGATGATGGTGACTGTAACGCCAAAACGGGCAAAGATGGAGGCAAATTCACAGCCGATCACTCCTCCACCCACTACTGCCAGGCTTTTGGGCAGAGTATCCATCTTCAGGATGCCGCGGGAAGACATGATGTCCTGTTCATCGATCGTGATGCCGGGCAGGTTTTTGGTTTCTCCACCGGTGGCGATGATGATATACGGGGCAAAGTAGCTCTGGCCTTCTAAGGTTTGCAGCAGATAGCCTTCATCTTGTTTCTGGATCGAGGTCACCGTGCCAATGATCAGCGGAATCTTGCGTTTCTTATACAGATATTCGATTCCTTTTATCAGCTGTTCCACGATGGTGTTTTTGCGCTCCCAAACCTTGCTATAATCCAGTTTGAGTTCCATTTCGGGCAATCCGTAAGTAGCAGAATCGTGTATTTCACTTACCAATTCGGCAGATTTAACCAAAGTTTTGGTGGGAATGCAGCCCCAATTTAAACACACTCCACCCAAGCGCTCCTTTTCGAGCACAGCGGTGGAGATTCCATACTGCGAGAGGCGGATAGCGGCTTCATAACCGCCGGGTCCGGCTCCGATTACCAAGACTTGATACTTTTCCAATTTGTCCTCTATTGTTTTCTTAATCTACTATTCAAGATTCCCATCTCATCACGGTATTTGGCAATAATCCGGCGAGAGATATTCAGCCCCTCACTTTTCAGGATTTCCACCAATTTCTGATCCGAAAGTGGCTTGTTCTTGTTTTCAGCCTCGATCAAGCGGATGATGCAGCCTTTGGCTTTTTGCCGGGAGATCTCTTCAAAGTTATCATCCCGTCCTGCGGTGGAGGTAAAAAAGTCTTTGAAAGCGAAGATGCCATAAGGGGTTTCGGCATATTTATGCTTTACCACCCGGCTGATGGTGGATTCGCTTTTACCGATATCCTGGGCGATCACGCTGTAGGTGAGCGGCTGCATGATGCCGCTGCCGTTGTAAAAGAAATCATGCTGATATTTGACGATAGATAGCGAGACCTGCTCCAGGGTGCGCATGCGCATATAGATGGATTTGATCAGGAATTTCGCGCTATTGATCCGCTCCCGCACATAGGAGACGGTTTGCCGGTCAAAATAGCCCCTATTGATCATCTTACGATAGCGTGGACTGATGATGATATTGGGGGTAATATGGTCGTTTATAATCACCACATATTCGCCATCTACGAATTTCAGAGTGACATCGGGATAGACATAAGCGGCGTTACTGCTCAAAATGCGCAGCCCCGGTTTGGGGTCCAGCTTGGAGATCTGCTCCCGATAAGCCATGATGGTATCTTCGGAGACGTTGTAGTGGGATGCTATTTTCTGATAGCGGCGATGGATCAGGTTGTCAAATTGCTCTGTGACCATACCGCGGATGATGGGATTCTCTCTTTGCTCTTCTGTGAGCTGGGCAGAGAGGCATTCCGAGATATCGCGGGATGTGATGCCTTTGGGGCTTATTTGTAAGACCAGCTCATGCAGCTCATCGGCACGTCGCTTCGAAATCTTGAATCTGCGCGCCACTGCATATATATCGTAATCATCAGTCAAGAAACCATATACATCACAGCTATCCACTATCTCGGTGATAAAATCAATCTCGTGTTCCGGCAGATTCAGGGGATAAAGCTGCTCCAAAAAGAGTTCCTTGTTGTTTTCTTCATAGCGGATCAGAGATTCGCCCTGGTCTCTTTCGCTGCTTTCTGAACGCTGATAGCCGCCGTTGGAGTGATATTCGTTCCATTGGTCCAAGATATCGGTCAATTGCCGGGCTTCGTTCAAAGCCTCGGATATTTCTTCCTGAGTGTCCACATCTTCCAGCTCGGTATTGCTCTCCGGGGCGTTTTGATCGCTGGAAGTTTCCTGCAGATCATCGTCTTCTTTTTCTTCTCGAAGCTCCAGCAGGGGATTGCTTTGAAGTTCTTGCCTGATATAGCTTTCCAGCTCGAGTATGGGCAGAGCCAACATCTTCAGAGATTGCAGCATCTTGGGCTTTAGCGCAAGCTCCTGCTTTTGTTTCAATGAGATGTGTTGGTTCATGCCGCTCATAGTCTTTGCTCAAAAGGGCTCATGGTGAACCTCTCTCCTAAGTATAATTTTCTGGCATTCTCATCGTGGATCAATTCATCGGAGGATCCATGCACGATAATCTTACCTTCATAGATAATATAAGCACGATTCACTATTTTCAAAGTCTCAACTACGCTGTGATCGGTAATCATGACTCCGATGTTCTTGTCTCTCAGCTTTCCGATGATATCCTGAATGTCCGCCACCGTGATGGGATCTACCCCGGCAAAGGGTTCATCCATAAAGATAAAGGTAGGACTGGTCACCAAAGCGCGGGTGATTTCCAGCTTGCGGCGCTCCCCTCCAGAGAGGGTATAGGCCTTTTGTTTGGCCAGCTTGCTCAGTCCCAGTTCTTCCAGAGATTCATGCAGCCGCTTCTTCTGCTCTTTGCGGGGGATTTTGAGCGTTTCCAGGATCGCCAGAACGTTATCTTCCACGCTGAGTTTGGCAAAGATAGAAGGCGCCTGAGCCAGGTAGCCCATGCCCATGCGGGCACGTTTGTACATGGGTTTTCTGGTGATTTCGATATCGTCCAGAAAGACCTTGCCTTTGTTGGGCTTGGCCAGACCGATGATCATATGAAAAGTAGTGGTTTTACCTGCACCATTGGGGCCCAGGATACCCACCACTTCACCCTGATTTATCTCCATACTGAGATCATTGACTACGGTTCGCTTGCCGTATATTTTTACGAGATTCTGCGCTTTGATTTTATGCAATTCCATAATTGATAAACTAAATGGTTATAGCTTTTCTGTCAAGAGTCATTCTTGAAGATGTAACGCCCTTTGATGCTCCCACCCATATCCATCAGCCTTAGTTTGTTATCCAGGTCAAACTTAGCTCTCAATCGTTCCCCAATAGCGGCATTGATAAAAAAATCCTGCTTGTCGGTTTCCTGCTGCAAAAAGTAATAAGAGACCTCGGCATCGGCCTCAAAATCCTCTATCTTTCCCTCCGCAAAATTCAAGACGATGTTTCTGGCTCTCACCCAGTTTTGCTTTTCAGCATCTTCCTCCTGGGCGAAATTCACCAGACAGGAATCCACCAAGACCACCCGCCTCAGCTCCTGCTCTTCAAAAAAGAGCTGAAATTCCTGGGCCTCGGCTGTGGCAAAAGCATTTTCAAAGCGGGGCTCTCCGATAAACACCGCCTTTTCCTGATCGGCAAAATAGATCAGGAAGTCACTGGTAGCCTGATAATCCCGGCTCTCGGTACGCACGTTGAAAGTAGCAATGAGCTTGCGCTCAGCGTCGTAGTATTCCATCTTATCGGCGCTGATATAAAGCGTGTCCGTGGTGCCGGCAGATACCCTCGGTTCCTCGATCAGATAGGCGTAACCTTTTGGGCGGTCCCAAAAGCCGTAACCGCATTCAGCAAAGCCATTTTCCTTCTGGTCATAGGCTTTCACCCTGCCAAAAGCGGCAAAAGTATCTTTGCCCTGGTCATAGATGCCATGATCCCCCTGCATCCAGCGGCTGAAACCGTCTTTTGTGCTCTGGGTAAGCCTCACTCTTCCACCCAAATTCAGCAGTTGGGGAATGCGGTAATAGGCCAGAGAATCGGCCACCAAGTGCAGAGTATCGTTTTCTACCACCACTCTACCGCTCAGCCGGGCAATCTTTTGCGTATCCAGGATCAAAGCCCGGTCGCTCTTAAATTCGGTATCACCATAAAAGAAATGTACATTGCCATTAAGTTGCAGGATCTGCCCGCTTTCCTGATTGCTCATAAAGAGTTTATCCGCATGGATCAGCCGGAAGCGCTCTGCATCTTTGGCCACACCCAGGGCCAAGACAGCCCAGAGCAGGATCAGGCTACCAAGAAAAAGTCTTTTCATCCACATAGCCTTCGCCGGAGACCACATCCATCTCGGCAAAACTGAGCTTCGTATCCGTGCGTAGATTCGTGCCCTTCAGCACATCGCCTCCCCGGATCAAAATCACGGATCCAGGCGCGGTGATTCCATCCAGATTGCGCTCCCAGATCATTTTCTGGGTGCGGATCTTGCCATCGCCACTCTCAAAAATCACATTTCCATTCGCAAAGATGATGTTTCTGGCATCATCCACGATGGTGGTATCGGCCTTGATCACAGTGCTGATCTGCGCCTGGCGGTCGTAGGAAGTGAGCGTCACATCATAGCCATAGACCATGCGGCGATCGGTAAAACGATCCATCACCGCAGCTTCAATGATGTAATCCACCATGTCATCGCGATACTCTATCATGCGCACCTTCAGGGCATTTTCTTCCGGAATGCCTTGCTCCAACGCCTCGGAATCCTGAATTAGTGAATCTTGCCCACAGGCTGTCAGCCCCAGCAGCGCCAGGATTAGCAGGATAGGCAGTATCCTGTAGTTCATAGTGTTCTGCTCATCGGGTCACGCTTTCCAGATATGAATTGATGGCGCGTTCATGCACTCCTTTTTTCGTGAGTACATATTCGATCAATTCCCGCACCGCGCCTCTTCCGCCGCTGCGCTTGGTCACCATATCCACCTGTTTCTGGATATCTTCATGAGCATTGGCAGGTGCCACCGAGAAAGCTGCTCTACGCATGCAGGGGATGTCGTTCCAATCGTCCCCCATATAGATGATGTTCTCCATTTCCAGCCCGAGCTCTTCGAGTAATTGATTCACGCATTCCAGTTTGCGGGAGATGCCTTGATACAAATGCTCTATTTTCAGGTCTTGACAGCGGAGTGCCAGAGCCTCTGAGGTCCTTCCGGTCACCACCGCCACCGGCAGATCGATATGCCTCAGCAGCATCAGCCCCATGCCATCGGTAGCGTCAAAATTCTTAATATCCTGTCTGCCATCGCCATAGATGATGCGTCCGTCGGTGAGCACGCCATCACAATCAAAGATGATCAGCTTGATTTTTTCCCAGGCCACGGGACATTTATTGGGTTTTGATAGGTAGTTCGTCATTTTATCCTCCGCTTTGTTCCATGATCTTGATCACGGGCTTCAATAGTTCCCTCAGTTCACTCAAAGGCAACATCGTGGTAGCATCGCTTTTGGCTTTTTGGGGCTCGGGATGGCACTCTATAAAGAGTCCCTTCACTTTGCCTGTAGCCATTGCTGCGCGCGCCATCAGGGGAGCATATTCCGGATTTCCGCCGGTCACCCTGCCACTGGCAGGTCTTTGCAGAGAATGTGTGAGGTCATAGACCACCGGGTAGCCCAGGTCTGCCATAATCGCAAAGCCTCTGAAATCCACCACCAGATTGTGATAGCCAAAGCTGCTGCCTCGCTCTGTAAGCAGTATCTGTGCGTTTCCGGCATCTCGCACCTTGGCACTGGCCGCAGCCATGTCTTCCGGCGCCATAAACTGTCCCTTTTTGATGTTGACGATCCGGCCTGTCTCTGCAGCTGCCCGGATCAAATTGGTCTGACGGCTCAGGAAAGCCGGGATCTGCAAGATGTCGCAAACTTCTGCGGCGGGCTCCACTTCACAAACCTCATGCACATCGCTGAGGATGGGCAGCTCAAAATCTCGCTTGATCCGGCTCAAAAGCTGTAGTCCGGCATCAATCCCTGGCCCGCTGAAAGAGCTGCCGCTGCTGCGATTGGCCTTGATGTAAGAAGACTTGAAGACCAAAGGCAGATTCAGCTCCACAGACAGATTCTTCAGATACTTTGCCGTGTGATACATGATGCTTTCATCCTCTATCACACAAGGGCCCGCGATCAGGAAGAAATAGGGCGCGGTTTTGAGCTTTTCATACAGAGACATTTATCTTTATCCTTAGCTAAAGTTTCTTGATCTTCTCCCAACTGGCATCTTTCATATTCAGTCCAAAATGACCATAGCTCGCAGTGGGTAGATAGATCGGTCTGGCAAGGCCAAGGTATTCGATGATTCCCATTACTGTCAAGTCAAATTCTTGTCCGATGATTTCTTCGATTTTAGAATCCGGCAGTTTTCCGCTGCCAAAGGTCTCCACCATCACGGATTCCGGCCGCTCCTGTCCGATAATAAAGCTGAATTGGATCAGACATTCATCCGCCATGCCGCTGCCCACCACACTTTTGGCAATGTGCCGCGCCATATAAGCCGCGCTGCGATCCACCTTGGTAGGGTCCTTGCCCGAAAAGGCTCCGCCGCCATGTTGTGCCCAGCCACCATAGGTATCCACTATGATCTTGCGCCCTGTGAGTCCGGTATCGGATCCTGGTCCGCCTTCATACCATTCATTCAGGGGATTGATCAAAATCCTCAGATCCTGGCTGTCAAAGCTCAGTTCGTCTGCCATCTCGGTCAAAGTGGGATAGACCACCTTCTGGATGATCTCCTCTTTGAGCTCGGCAAAAGTGATCCCACAGAGCTGCTGATGATGAGTCGAGATCACCAGGCACTCCACAGATCTGGGCTTGCGCCCTTCATAGCGAAAACCCACCTGACTTTTTGCATCCGGCAGCAGACAGGGAATGCTCCCGCTCTTTCTGGCTTTGGCCAGATTGATCAAAAGCTGATGTGCCAATTCGATGGGAATAGGCATCAGAGATTTGGCCTGATTGCAGGCATAACCAAACATCATGCCCTGATCACCTGCTCCTTCATTCCTGTTCAGATGGCCGGACTGCTCATGCAGATAGTTCTCAATCTGGCAATTGTCATCAAAACCCTGATCCGGGTGAGTATAGCCAATCTTACGGATTACTTCGCGCACGATGGGCTCCACTTTGATACTCGTGGTAGAGGTTATTTCGCCGGATAAAACCACCCGGTCCAAAGTGGCCAGGCACTCGCAGGCCACCCGGCTTCTGGGCTCCTGCGCCAAATAGGCATCTAATATGGCATCTGAAATCTGATCGCAAACCTTGTCTGGATGTCCTTCAGACACGGACTCGGAAGTGAAGATGTAGCCCTGTTTGCGATTTGCTTTGGCATGTAAAGCTGTCATTTATGTTCTCCTTATATCTATAGTTTATAGCCCCTGCGTGTGCATGTCTTGTCCTGCAGCAGCCGCCTATACCTTTTAGAGTATAATATTCATACCTCGGCCACACATTTCTGCCTTGTCCCGCATGGACTTGGGGCTTTCTGCCTGAAAATGGCAGATACAAAAAAAGCCCGCTGCTAAAGCCGGCTTCGAAAAACATCCGCACTTTAGCACATCTTTTACGCGGAGCAAAGAGCAAATTACCGCGGGTCTG
>JAJBAY010000148.1 GCA_020532515.1 Candidatus Cloacimonadota bacterium
CAAGCTAAAAGAAAACGGGGCCAAGTTTGCTACAGAATATATAGCACAAATGAAAAAAGCTACAGATTTGCCTGAAGCATTTTGGGCCGCATTAGAAGCCCAAATGACTGCTAAGTTTGCGAACTTGGGCAAGACAGCGGGAAAAGCAAATTTAGCTGCGCTAAAAGAAATCTTTGCGTCAATCCCTAAAGAAATACAAGATTTGGAAAAAACAATTCCTACTGTAAAAATTGTTGATTACGAAAAACAAAAGAAAGAACTTCAAAAGACAATTGACGAAATATTTGTTCTCACGCAGGACTCAAAACTGTTCAAAGACAGTGGTAAATCTGTAGATGAATTAAAAGAAGCTCTTATAAAATTCCAGACGGAGGCTCTTAAAAAGCTTATAATTGGATTTGGCGAAGCCAAAGAAGAAGCACTTGATATGTCAAAGGCGTTTGAACGATTAAAGAAAACTGTCGCTGATCAAGAAGAACTTAAAGCCTTGGAACTTAAAGTGCGGAAGATAAAAGAACTTGGCTCAGTAAAAAAAGCAGAATTATATATAGAAAATAAATTAGAAGAAGCTCGCATAAATTCTCTAAATCTCGGCTCTGAAGACACTAAACTATACAAAGAATTAATTGCCTTTATCAAAAAAAGGACAAAAGCAGAAGAAGAATTAGAAAAACAGATTGCAGATGATAAGGCACTTAAAGAAAGAGCGTTAGCATTAACCCAAGAAATCGTATTATTACAAGATTATTTAGATAACCTTAAAAAAGGGGTATCAATAAAAAAAGCTGATAATATTGCCGAAAGAGAACGGGCTAAATTGTCTATGGTTAACCAAGGGTTAGACGCAACACAAATAGACAAACTTTTGGACCTTAAAGAAGCAATTAAAGATAAAACTGCTGCTATCACAGCGGGAACAGAAGCGCAGGAAAAACAACAAAAAGCTACAGAAGCTGCTCATGCCGACATGCTCGACACAATTCAAGATTACACGGCAGATATTATATCAGACTGGGACAACGCCGGGGACATGCTTGTTGATATCGCAAAGCGAACAGCCGCAGAAATGGCCGCCGCATTTCTTACGCAACAGTTTATAATGCCTATGGTCCAGACGATCGGCGGATCGATGGGGATGAGTTGGAATGGTGTACCAGTGTCAGCTATGGGAGGTATGGGAGGAGCGGTTCAAGCACAACAGACAGGCATGGGCATGCCGTCTGGATCGGCTCTGACATGGGTGGGTAATAACATCCCTGGCATGGGCGCGCTTGGGTCTGCGATGGCTTGGAACATCCCTGGGTCTGCTTACACTGTCGGCGCAGGTACTGTTTCCTCCGGTATGCTTGCGGGGGCGGAAACCGGAGGAGCATCCATGCTGGGTACATCCCTCGGTACGTCTCTCGGTTACGGCGCAATAGGCAGCCTCGGGTATCAGTACCTTGGCGGGGCACTTGGCTTACCTCAGGGCAAATATTCAGGGCTTGGTGCAGGGGTGGGAGGCGCCTTGGGAGGTACGTATGCCGGGGCAGCAATGTCAGCCATGGGGATGGCTGGAGCGGGAGCCGCTGCGGGTTCTGTTGTCCCCGTTGTGGGTACAATCATAGGGGCTGTGATCGGAGGGCTTATTGGATCACTCGGAGGAAGCAAAAAAGAACCTAAAGTTGGAGTCTCATCAGGACAGTGGGGAGAAGGTCACGGCTGGCCTGGAGAGTTGAACTCTGATTTTGGATACAAGACATGGATACAGGACGTTAAAGGCAGTGGCAATAGGTCCGAAATAGGCAACGCTATGATGCAGGTCTTTGATGCGCAGCTCCAGGCCATCGAGGACGCCACATCTTGGGGACTTAAAGAAGCTCTGGCAGGAACAAGTTTTGAGTCTATTGCCAAATTTAAAGACCACGACAATGATTTAGAAACAGCTCTTACAGCTATGTCCGATGATGTTTTTAGGCAGATCAATCAATCGCTTGTAAGCGCTATGGGCTTATCTTCAGTTGGCTTAGATACATCATTTTTTGAAGGTCTGAGGGCCGATGGAGAAACACTGTTGCAAACATTTGCCAGGTTTGCCACCATAGCTGAGTCAATAGATGATTTTTCAGGTCGCATGAATCAGCAGGTGGTAGATGGTAAGACGGCAGAGCAAGCTTTCGGCAACCTTGTCGTAATAGCGGAGACCCTCCAAGCGGTGACATCCGTCACGGATGCAATTGGTACGTCCTCCGGCATTAATAATGTACGCAATATGATCCAGGCTCAGAGCGATTACATGAAGGCTCTGAAGACGGTAGTTGCAACACAGGATGAGCTTGCTCAGGTACAGATAGGAATATCACAACAGATTGGAGCATCGATATCGGGCCTGACCGCTGACTCCCTGCAAAGTGTGTTGGCATCCGGTGGAGATATCACAGGGGTTCTTCAAGCCACAGTAAAAAATACAGCCACACAAACAATTGCCGGTCTTGCATCGGAATCCATTATGGCTGAGTACGGCAACAGTCTGAATCAATTGATCGGGGATGCTTTTAAAAACATCAATG
>JAJBAY010000147.1 GCA_020532515.1 Candidatus Cloacimonadota bacterium
CCTGGCGAGAGGCAGCGGCAAGGATAGGATCGAAGCTTTTTCGCTTTGCAATGAGCTTGCATCGAAAGGTGATGTAAAGGTTTTGATACCTCTTGCCCACATGTATCGAGACGGCACTGGAACACAGAAAGATACAGATCTCTCAATATTTTGGTTGCGTAAAGCCATCGAAAAAGAGGTTGCGGGTGCTAAAGGAGAATTAGTAAACTCTCTGATTATACGTAATCTCGATGGCGATGTTGCGGAGGCTTTGACTCTATGCGAAAACATTGCCGAGTCCGGAGATCTGGAAGGATATAACTTGATGTCAAAGATATATGCCAGAGGAATTGGTGTGGAAAAAGATATCGATAAGGCGATATACTATGCACGTATGGCCAGCGGGATGGTTAAAGACTGATTGCGGAGGGGGGAAAGATGGCGGGGAAAAAGAGTGAGACGGGCAATGCTTCGGTGAACAATCTGGTTGATTTATTGTTGGGAAGAAAGGGGGAGAAAGACAATAAAGAAGCCTTTGACATTTGCAAGAAATCTGCCGAATTAGGAGATTATGGTTCCATGGGCAGACTGGGTCGCATGTATCGCGACGGAATCGGAACAGAAGCGAATCTCGACTTGGCAATTGAATATATGGGCAAAGCCTTCGGAAGAGGGATCAAATGGGCGGACAAAGAGTATATCGATCTTCTTTTGCTGAGAAATACAGAAAAAGATAATAAAGAAGCATTTGAGAAGCTGGTTCATAGAGCCCTTATGGGCGACATTAGCTCTTTAGAATCGATTGGACGGATGTATCGCGAAGGAACATTCATTACACAGGATGAAAGGAGTGCGACAGATGTCATGATGCTCGCTTACAGAAACGGCTCTAAGAGTGTGCGTATGAACCTTGTTGATATGATTTATAGTAATGAGTACAGAGATTATTATCTTCAAGCTTTTGAGATATGCGGTGAACTGGCAGAGGAAAATAATGCCGGAGGATACGGCAGATTGGCACGCATGTACCGCGATGGGATCGGAACAGAAGTAGATCTTAATATGGCAGCAGATTGGATGGAGAAAGCTTTAAAGAATAATATTGGATGGGCAAAGCTGGAACTTACCGACATCCTTATTGCTCGTTCCAACGAATCGGATAAAAAGCGTGCTTTCGAGTTGTGTAGCGAATTGACAGAGGAAAATAATGCCGGAGGATACGGCAGATTGGCACGCATGTACCGTGACGGCTGGGGCGTAAATGCAGATTCGAACAAAGCCAAATCTATGATGAAGAAAGCCGCAGATATGGGAGTCAAATGGGCCCAAGATGAATATGCAAAAATGTTTTGACCATCTCTATATTTAAGGTCATCTGTCAATCATCATATCTATTTGTTCATATTCTCTTTTTGCCCATCCAATTCCTGATTCAGCGGCAATTTTCATCAGCTCCCTTGCTTTTTTCAAATTGATTTCTGTACCCTTTCCATCCCGATACATGCGTGCCAATCTACCATATCCCCCCGCGTTGCCAGCTTCGGCAAGCTCGTTGCAAAGCACAAAGGCTTTTGCTTCATCTTCTTTACTTCCTCTAGCTAAGAGAACGTCGGTAAGCTCCAGCTTTGCCCGTCCAGTATTTTTCTCTACAGCCTTTTTCATCCATTCTACCGCTTTATCAAGATCCTTTTCCGTGCCCTTCCCATCCCGATACATTCGTCCGAGGTGCAACATTGCTGAACCGTCTCCTTCCATTGCAAATTTTGTTGCAATTGAAATCATTGATGTGTGAGATTCATAAGTATCGAGGTCTAAAAGAATATTAAATAATTCATTTTTTGCCCACCAAATATTTTTCTTTGCGGCTTTCTCCATCCATTCCGCCGCTTTATCCAGGTCCTTCTCCACGCCCTTGCCGTCGCGATATGCGCGGGCTAATTGATTCATGGCCCGGCCATCACCAGATTCGGCAAGCGGTACAACCAATTCAAGCATTTCTGCCAAAGAGTCGGCAGTGTTCATCTTCCAAAGGATATCGCATAGTTCGTTCTTCGCCCATTTAACGTTTTTATCTGCTGCTTTGCGCATCCACTCAGCAGCTTTATCGAGGTCCTGTTCAACTCCGCGACCGTCCCTGTATGCTCTTCCTAAACGACCCATTGCTCCCCCGTCCCCAGCTTCTGCGAACACTTTTGCGACGGAAATCATCTCCTTATGCGATTCCGGAGTATTGATCTTCCATAGTATGTCGAACAGCTCGTTCTTCGCCCATCCGACGTTCTTATCGGACGCTTTGCGCATCCATTCCGCGGCCTTGTCCAGGTCTCGCGGGACGCCCTTGCCGTCCCTGTACGCTCTTCCAAGACGACCCATGGCGTTGCCGTCTCCGGCTTCGGCGAAGGCCGTCGCTACCGAGATCATCTCCTCGTGAGCTTCGGGGGTGCCGATCCTCCAGAGTATATCGAACAGCTCGTTCTTCGCCCATCCGACGTTCTTATCGGACGCTTTGCGCATCCATTCCGCGGCCTTATCGAGGTCTCGCGGGACGCCCTTGCCGTCCCTGTATGCTC